>CAYUOD010000020.1:0-16886 GCA_964446225.1 uncultured Acidimicrobiales bacterium
AGTCCGGCTACCTGGACCGTCTGCTCATGACGCCGATGCGGCGCAGCACGTTGCTGCTTGGAATGATGGTCGCCGACTTCGTGCTGATGGTTGCGCTCTGTATCCCCGTGGTCATTCTGGGGCTCGTTGTCGGGGTGCGCTTCGAGACTGGCGTTACGGGGATACTGATGTTTTTCCTGCTGGGCGCACTCTGGGGTATGGCCTTCACGGGATTCCCCTATGCGATTGCGCTGAAGACGGGGAGTCCCACGGCGGTGAACTCGGCGTTCATCTTGTTCTTCCCGTTCGCATTTCTCACCACGACCTTGCTCCCTGAGGAGGCACTCACAGGCTGGATGGCTGCGATTGCCCGGCTCAATCCGGTGACCTATCTGCTCGAAGGCATGCGGTCGCTGGTTACTGAGGGCTGGGTGGCCGATGATCTTCTGGGCGCGTTCGCGGCTGTCGTACTCGTGGGGATCTTCACGTTCAGCCTCGCAATTACCGCCATGCGGGGACGCCTGAAGCGCGGCTAATTCCTGCCCAAATCCCGTGAAGCGTCGCCTGGTTCCCTCCCAGGGAACCAGGCGACGCTTCACGAAGGATTGGGTCAGTCGAAGCGGGAATGAGCCCCGTTGAGTGCACTGACGACCGCTCGCAGCGAGGCCGTCACAATGCTGGGATGAACCCCCACGCCCCAACACACGTTGTTGTTGTGGTCGGTGATCTCGACGTAGGAGACAGCCGTGGCATCTGCGCCACTTCCGAGTGCGTGCTCCCGGTAGTCGACCACTCTGAAGTCGATGCCGCAGTCGTTGGTCAGCGCCTCTTTGAACGCAGCGATGGGTCCGTTGCCGCGCCCGCTGATCTGCATGTCCTTACCGTTGAAGCGGATGTCGGCCGAGAGCGTGGTGTCTTCGTTGTCGGTGGCAACCGTTGTCGTGCGATGCCCAATGAAGTCCAGTGGACTGGTGGCTTCCAGATAGCTGCGCTCAAAGGCTCGGCGGATCTCGGCTGAAGTGATCTCTTCCCCTGAGCTATCAGTAATTTTCTGAATCCCCTGGGTGAACTCGATCTGCAGTCGGCGGGGAAGATCGAAGCCATGCTCGGCTTTCATGATGTAGCTCACCCCACCCTTGCCTGATTGGCTGTTGACGCGGATGATCGCCCCATAGCTACGTCCGACGTCGGAGGGATCAATAGGCAGGTACGGCACTTCCCAGATATCTGGTTCGGTGCCTTGAGCCTCAAGGCCCTTCTTGATCGCGTCCTGGTGGGATCCCGAGAAGGCTGTGTAGACGAGGTCGCCAACATAGGGATGGCGTTCGTGCACTGGCAGCCGGTTGCAGTATTCGGCGACTCGGCGCATCTCGTCAATGTTGGATATGTTCAGCCCGGGGTTGATGCCCTGGGTGAACAGGTTCAGTGCGAGGGTGATGAGGTCCACGTTGCCGGTGCGTTCGCCGTTGCCGAAGAGCGTGCCCTCGACGCGGTCAGCGCCGGCGGCCAGCGCCAGTTCTGCCGCAGCAACGGCAGTACCCCGGTCGTTGTGTGGATGCAGGCTCAAGATGATGCAGTCCCGATTCCGGACGTTGCGCAGAAACCATTCGATCTGATCAGCGTGGACGTTGGCTGTTGCCATCTCGACCGTCGATGGCAGGTTCATGATCATGGGATTGTCGGGTGTTGGCTCCCATACATCCATCACCGCCTCACAGATTTCAACCGCGAAATCGAGTTCGGTGGCAGTAAAGCTCTCGGGGGAGTACTCCCAGCGGATGTTCGTCTCCGGGTGCTCTTGGGCAAGCTTCTTGCAGAGTTTGGCCCCGTTGACGGCGAGCGCGGTGATGCCCTCCCGGTCCTGCTGGAAGACAACGCGGCGCTGCAATGTTGAGGTCGAGTTGTAGAGATGCACGATGACGTTTTTGGCGCCGCGGATTGCTTCGAACGTGCGGGCGATGAGGTCTTCACGTGCTTGGGTGAGGACCTGAATCGTCACGTCATCGGGAATGAGATCCTCTTCGATGAGGGCACGCAGGAAGTCGTAGTCAGGCTGGGATGCAGACGGGAAACCGGTTTCGATCTCCTTGAAGCCTGTGCGCACGATGAGGTCATAGAGCTTGCGCTTGCGGTCGACGTCCATGGGATCGATGAGTGCCTGATTCCCGTCACGAAGGTCAACTGAACACCAGGTGGGAGCCTGGGTGATCGTCGTGTTGGGCCAGGTCCGGTCCGGCAGATCTACCGGCGGAAACGGCTTGTATTTTTCGAACGGCATGCTGGCCATCGAACAATCCCTTTCTATGGAACACAGTTCCGAGCTTCTTACGAAAACTAAAAAGACCCCCCGGCCCGAGGGCGCAGGAGGTCTGGCGAACACCTATGTGGGGTGTCCGCCTATAAAAGAAGTAGCTCAGTGCTGCGTGGAGTCATCGTGCTCAACTGTGACGGGTGAAGGCACTGAGGTCAAGTCATTCATCGGAATTTGTGCGCCTCGTGAGGCGGTCTGCGCCTGAGTCAAAGCCCGGAAACTGGGCTTGGACAGGGAGCCCGGCATCTGCTGCGAGCTGCTCGACAATGGCGTTGACTTCTCCCCAGTCATGGGCCCTGAGCCCTTCGACATGCTGGTTGTAGGGCTGATCAAACACGATGACGGTGTTGCCAGCTTCACGCAGTGCCTCCACGTTGTGCGGGGCGTCGTCGATATACGCGTGGGCCTCGACTTGGGGTTTTGCTCCCAGAAAACAGATGTCCCGGTAGGGGATCTGACTCGAGTCCAGCCACTTCACGGTGTCGCTGACCGACGTGGCGTGTCCCCAGTTGACATACAGACGGTGGGTGATGATGCGGATCCATATTCCAGCGTCGTTGAGTCGCCAGAGCGCATCGGCGCAACCATCCATGACCGGCATGGTCGCGAACATGTGCTGCTCGAGGACAGCGATTCGGTGGTAGTAGTCGAACCCCTCGGGATCCAGGTCCCACTCGGTGAAACTCCATGATCGAGCAAGCGGTAACGCGTCGAGCGGGACCTCCTTTACTTTGGCTACCACCTCGCGGAATGCCGCCGTGTGGTCGCCGCAAACCCCGTCCAGGTCCACCCCAAGAATGAACACGTCATCTGTTGACACGCAGATACTCCTCTAGATCGCGTCTGCCGCAGCAGCTCTGATTATCCAGGACTTCAACGTGCAAACCGGCTCCTGAGAGAAGACGGCTGGTGGCGCACAGAGGTAAGCCGTACAGGTTCGCTCGACAGCCGACGATCGAGGCCACGAATCTGGCCGCGCGGTCCTGAATCTCAAGGGCACCTGCTTTGTCGTCCGCTGCACCCGTGTCAACATATCGCCGGATGTCTCCCGTATCCAGAGGATGCAGCGTTACCTGGGTGGACACCACCTCACTCGTCACTCGGCCCTGCCTGTCGAGAACCGCCAACGCGGTCAGCACTGTGGTTGTTCTGGCGGAGAGATTCTGCAGCATCTGAACTGCGTCCGCTCGGCTCGTCGGTTTGCCCACGATCTGGTCACCCAGCAGCAAGACCGTATCGGCAGCGAGCACTGTTCCGTCGTGCTCGAGCGCCTGTGCCTTATCAGCGGCAAGGCGTTGCAGGTCTTGGTGGATTGGGTTCTGGAGCTGTTCGTCCACATCCGGAGTACCCACCACGAACTCAGGTAGGAGGACCTTGAGTAGCTGGCGGCGTCGGGGCGAGCCAGATGCAAGGAGGAGCGATTCATCTGGCATCGCGGAGGTCAATCGTGACGTCTTCGGGGTTACGAGGCCGCGCGAAGAAGTACCCCTGGCCGAGTTCACAGCCCAGGTCTTTGAGCGCGACAAGTTGCTCCTGTGTTTCGATGCCTTCTGCGACCACGTTGAGATTCATGGCCTCTGCGAGGTGCGTCATTGCTCTTGCGATTGCGCGGTCCGACTCGTTCTCTGCGATGTCAGTGACGAATGCCCGGTCGATTTTCAGATAGTCCACGGGAAAGCGCTTGAGGTAGGCCAGTGACGAGTAGCCGGTCCCGAAGTCGTCAATCGACAGTTGAAGTCCGAGTTCCTTGAGACTGGTGAGCGTACGAAGAGCCGAGGCGGCGTCCTCCATGACGGCACTCTCGGTGATCTCCAGTACAAGGCGGTCGGCTGGGAGTTCATGGCGGGACAGTGAGTCGCGGATGCTGCCCACGATCTTCGGGTCCTGGAGTTGCAGCGGGGAAAGATTGACCGACAGGTACAGATTGTGTGCGTGTTCGCCGAGCTCGCGCCACCGACTCATCTGCGCCAGGCTTTCATCCAGGACCCACGCGCCAAGCTCGTTGATGAGGCCCATGCGCTCGGCTATCGGGATGAACTCCGCAGGCGACGAAGGCCGATCCGCTTGGTCCCATCGCAACAGGGCTTCATAACCCTGGACTGTTCCTGAGCGGAGGTCAACGATTGGTTGGTAGACGAGTCTGAATCCCCCAACGGACATGGATCTACGGAGCAGTTCCTCGGTAGCCATTTGATCGCGCACCTGGTTCTGCATCGTGGGGTCGAACAGCTCAAACCGGTTTCGTCCCGCCTCTTTTGCACGAGACATTGCTGTATCGGCCCGGCCCAGCAGGGCCACAGGATCCGTCTCACCTGGCAGAGTTCGTGAGATCCCGATTGAGGCAGTGAGCGTTGTGGGCACGCCGGTCACGACAAAGGGCTGCAGGAGTGAGTTGTTGATATCTCGCGCCGTAGCGACGGGGTCCTGATGTTCGAGAAGTATGGCGAACTCGTCGCTGCCGATACGTGCGATGGTGTTCGCATGAGTCGCTCTGGACTGAACACGTTCGGCCACCGCGAGCAGCAGCATGTCGCCGACTGCTCGACCAAGGCTGTCGTTGACCCGTTTGAATTTGTCGAGGTCCAGGTGCAGCACGGTAACCGCGGTTCGAGACCGCGTCATTGCCTCCTGTGTGCGATCGAGCAGGAGCGCGCGTGTTGCCAGGCCCGTAAGACTGTCGTAGAGCGACTGCCATTCCAGGAGTTCACCGGTGAGATGTCGGGACAGCGTCTCGCCCAGGAGTTGCACCGATTTCTGCAGACGTGCGGGAGTCAGGTGTTCGTACGTCGAGTCTGTGCCATCCACCGAATTGTCGAACGGCTGCCTCGGCCGGGCGATCACGATTGTTGCCTCAATTGATGAACTCGCGAGACTCTGCATCGTCGTGTCCACCACGACCTCGACTCCGGAGTAGGTGTGGCTCCTCAGAGTCAGGTCAGCGGACTGAGTGAAGCCTGCTGAGATGCTTTGCACTACTCCGAGGACGCGCGCACGATCGTCGGGGTGTACGCGGCTCAGATAGTCCTGATTCGTGGGCTCATAGACCGCGAGCGAGTCGTGGAGATTGTTGAGAAGCGGAATGACCTGACCAGATGCCAGCATGGAGACATACACCGGAAGTTCGCCGAAGATCGGAGCCAGCAGCTGGGCCGCCATGCTCGCGAGTCGGTCGTGCTGGGCGGCGCCTTCAGCGGGCCGCAAAGTCAAACAGACAAGCTGGCCTTGCTGTAGTTCGGTGGAGCTGATGATGACCCAGCCTCCATCCAGTAGGACGACTCGGCGGTCGCCGCTCTGGTGGGTGTATCTGAGCAACCGGTCCATGCCGTGGCGGCTCCGCTCGGGAAGCGTTGAGCCTGTTGCCGCGGGGAGCGTGCAGTCGTCGCTCATCCCGAGGAGCGAGCGCGCCGCGCCGTTCACCGCGAGAAAGCGACGTTCGGCGTCAGCGGAGATCTCGATCAGCGCTACTCCTACGTCGAGGCCCTCCAGGACCGAGTCGAGAGAAAGTGTGGTCATTGGTCGCTCTAAGCGTTGCACATGGGCGCCAGAAATGGGCCGACTCAACTGTCAAGGCTTCGTGTGGTGGCGACAATGCTTGCTTCTGTAGTGCCGAGCGGTAAGTCTGGTGCGGTGGCGTCGGGTATATTCCTCCGCCCAACATGGGGGCGGAATGACCTACAGAAAATCTTTAGTGGCGGCAGTGGCGTTCACGTTGAGTGGCCTATCGATTCTGGGCGCGGCGCCAGTTGGAGCCGAAGTGGGCGGCTGTGGAAGTTTTTCGGTTTCTGACCCCACCGTTCTCTACGCGCCAGGAAACGACCGGCCTACACAGGGCCCCTGGATTCCAGTGATGCTGCCAGCGGGCAGCCTCATTGACGTGCAGGTCACCACCTACGACGCCACTCATGACACCCATCCCGAAGCAAATCTGTTGCAGCAGAACGAGATCGTCGTGCTTGAGATGCAACTGGCGGATGGCTCCATCGTGCGTACACCGGCTACTGGTGACATCCCAGATGGTGTGACATCGGCTGGGCCCTTCAACCTTGGCCAGTTCGGTCCTTATGACAGCGACGTGGTCCAGATTCGCCAGGTACACGGCGCTCTCTTCAGTGGTGATACAACGAACCGTCAGTCGGTACATGGCATCGACGCCATAGTGCAATGCACTGAAGAGACCACGACGACCACTGCACAGGTGACCACCACAATCGAGGAAGTCACAACGACGACCGCGGAAGTCACAACGACGACTGAGGCGCCGACCACTTCGACCAGCGTGCCCGAATCCTCCACGAGTGCCGTGGGAAGCACCGAGCCTCCTACGACCACCACTGTTCCTGAGACGACCGTGACAGACGCACATGCCCCGACGTTGCCGGTGACTGGGCCAGGCACTACCGGCGGTCTCCTCTTGCTCGGTGGCGGCTTTGTGACCTTCGGGGCTGCGCTTATCATGAGCTCCCGCGAACGGGCTCAGATCATCTAGTTGACTCGCGGGCCTACCGATCGCTCCTAGCATCGTCTATAGGAGCGCGTGCGAGGATCAAGGACGAGCGGTGACAGACGAGCAGCTAAAGCTCGCAGCAGAGTTTCCAGCGGTGACGCTGCAGCAGTGGGAAGAGGCTGCCGCGTTGAGCCTGGGCGGACGTAGTCTCGACTCGTTGCGGTCTGAGGATCTGGACGGTATTCGTTCGGACTTCATCTACTTCGCGTCGACCGGGTCCGCTGAGTCGACAGCGCAGAACGATGCCGGCGGATCCCACCCTCCTGCCCGTAGACAATTTGTGCATTCCTCAGGGGACATCGACGCTGCGCTCGAGGCCGAAGTTGAGGCGATAATTGCCGAGCCGGTGCTGGTTGCAGAGCGTGGACTGGCCGGATTGCCTGACGTGTTTCTTCCGACTGGTGGCTGCACCGTCGAGGAGATCCAAGCTCATTTCTCCCGGCTGGCAGATCAACCAAAGCGTCTCGCTGGGGGTCTAGGGCTTGATCCGCTCGGGATGCATTCGCTGGCTTCGCCTTTGGAACTTGAGCAGGTACCCGCGTTGGTTGCTCAGGCGCTTGAGGTTTGCCCGGGGCTCACGGCCATAAGTGTGAGCTCTGCCGCCCTCCATCTCGGCGGTGCCTCGGATGCGCAGGAACTGGGCGCACTATTGGCTTCATCGGTGAGCTATCTGCGGCAGCTGGAGAAGCACGGGATTGCACCAGAGGTCGCTGCCTCGCAGATGGAAATGAGCCTGCAGCTCGGCGCCAACTTCTTCCGGTCGGTCACCAAGCTGAGATCGGCTCGGCGTCTGGTCGACTCGCTGTTCGCTGCCTGTGGGGTTCAGGCCAGGATCCGCATTCATGCGACAACGGCAGAGCGCTCGTTCACGCTTTACGAACCTTCGGTCAATCTCCTGCGCTCAACCTCAGCAGTTTCTGCCGCGCTTGTAGGTGGGGCGGACTCGGTCTCGGTTCTGCCTGCGGACCTTCGTCGGGCTGGTCAGGACGCCATTGCGGCCAGAATGACGCTGAACATTCCGCAGGTCCTGTTGGAAGAAGCCCAGCTCAGTCGCGTGGGTGATCCTGCTGGTGGATCCTGGTACTTCGAGAGGCATCGGGAGCTGCTCACACATAAAGCCTGGGAGTTCTTCCAGGCAATCGAGTCTCGCGGCGGGATGGATGCGGTTCTCGCAAGTGGCTGGATGCGCGACGAGATCGCCGAGACAGCGGCCGCGCGGCGAGCCATGGTCGCCGAGCGATCCGTGCCCATCACCGGCGTCAGCGAGTTTCCTCTGCTGGACAGCGAGTCGATCGCTCAGGTGACTGCCTCAGGCGTCTCGGGGTTCGGTGCTCACTATTTGGACGAGGACTTCGCTTCGCTGCGACTTAATGCCGAGAGGCAGGCGGGTGCAGGTCGACCACTCGTTGTGTCAGTCGTTTGTCTGGGCAGCCAAGCTGACCACGCACAGCGCCTCTCCTGGGTGACCAACCTGCTGGCGGCTGGCGGAGTTCGCTCGGACATGGTCCAGGTGGAATCCCTGAGTCCAGGTTCGGTCGTCGTTCTCTGCGGAAGTGATGCCGATTACCTCACTGCAGGCGCTGCGGCTGTCGGTGACATCCGACGGAGTGGCGCTTCGCATGTGGCAGCTGTGGGTAAGCCGACGCTGTTGGACGACTTGGTGCTCGATGAGACCATCTCCGCAGAATCGAATGCTGTCGCATTCTTGAAGAGTCTCCATGAGCGACTGGTGGTGAACCTATGACTGTGATCCCGGACTTTACGAATCGTGGGTATGTCGAGGTCGAGGGTGCCGCTCACTCCGACCTCTCGCGCGGTGTCTGGTCGACGCCCGAGGGTATAGACGTCAAGGACAGCTACGACTCAAGTGACACCGCAGCCCTCGACTTTCTTGATACTTATCCTGGGTTTGCTCCCTACCTTCGTGGACCGTATCCAACGATGTATGCAGCGCGTCCCTGGACAATTCGGCAGTACGCAGGTTTCTCGACGGCTGAGGATTCGAATGCCTTCTACCGCCGTAACCTCGCCGCTGGACAGCGTGGTCTTTCGATTGCCTTCGACCTCGCCACGCATCGCGGATATGACTCTGACCATCCACGCGTCCGCGGTGACGTAGGGATGGCGGGCGTCGCGATTGACTCCATTCTTGACATGCGCACTCTGTTCGAGGGCATCCCGCTGGACAAAATGAGCGTGTCCATGACGATGAACGGTGCCGTCCTACCGGTGCTTGCGCTCTATGTCGTTGCGGCTGAAGAACAGGGCGTCTCAGCAGAACAACTCACCGGGACAATTCAGAACGACATCCTCAAAGAGTTCATGGTGCGCAACACCTACATCTACCCACCCAAGCCGTCTCTGCGCATCATCTCCGACATCTTCGCGTTCACCTCTCAGAACATGCCGCGGTACAACTCGATATCCATTTCCGGGTACCACATGCAAGAGGCGGGAGCCACGGCTGACCTTGAGCTCGCGTACACCCTTGCCAATGGGATCGAATATGTACGTGCCGGCATTGGCACTGGCCTCGACATCGATGCGTTTGCTCCGCGGCTGAGCTTCTTCTGGGCGATCGGCATGAACTACTTCATGGAAGTTGCGAAGTTGCGGGCCGCACGACTGTTGTGGGCGAAGTTGATGGCTCAGTTCAATCCACAAGATCAACGCAGCCTCTCTTTGCGCACACATTGTCAGACCTCTGGGTGGAGCCTCACCGCTCAGGACGTGTACAACAACGTGACCCGCACCTGCATCGAGGCGATGGCGGCCACGCACGGACACACGCAGTCGCTGCACACGAACGCACTCGACGAAGCCATTGCACTGCCCAGTGATTACAGCGCCCGCATCGCCCGTAACACGCAGATCTTTCTGCAGCAAGAAGGCGGCGCCTGCGACGTTGTTGACCCGTGGGGTGGTAGCCACTACGTCGAGGCTCTGACTGGCCAGTTGGCGGCCAGAGCATGGCACCACATCACAGAGGTCGAGGACTCGGGCGGGATGATGAGCGCTATCGAGCGCGGGTTGCCGAAGCTTCGGATCGAGGAAGCTGCTGCTCGCACGCAGGCGCGCATCGATTCGGGTCAGCAGGTAGTTGTTGGGGTGAACCGGCATCGTCACAAGAATGAGCCACCTCTGGATGTGCTCAGGGTCGAGAACGCGGTGGTTCGGCGCGCTCAGGCAGCCAAGCTTGAGAAGCTACGGGCCGAACGAGACAGCTCTCGAACAGAGCTGGCGCTCACAGCGCTCACGAACGCGGCAGAACGCGGCGAGGGTAATCTTCTGGCGCTATCGATCGATGCTGCCCGAACACATGCCACTGTGGGAGAGATCAGCCTGAGCCTGGAAAAGGCGTACGGTCGACATCGGGCACAGATTCGTCTCATTGAAGGGATCTATTCACAGGAAGTGGGAACTGACGAACGGGTACTCGAAGCAAGGAAGCTGGTGGCGGACTTCGCGTCCGCCGAAGGCAGAAATCCTCGGATTCTCGTGGCCAAGATGGGCCAGGACGGGCATGACCGCGGCCAGAAGGTGATTGCTACTGCATTCGCCGACCTGGGCTTTGATGTCGACATCGGGCCGCTGTTTCAGACGCCAGCAGAGACCGCGCAGGCAGCGGTGGACAATGATGTCCATGTGGTCGGAGCCAGTTCATTGGCTGCTGGGCATCTCACCCTGATACCTGAACTCCGGTCCGAACTCGATGAGCGAGGTGGAGGCGGCATCCTGATAGTCGTGGGTGGTGTCATACCTGAGCAGGACTTTCAGGCGCTACGTGAGGCTGGCGCTGAGGCTATTTATCCGCCGGGCACGATCATCGCGGATGCGGCCCAGAGCCTCGTGCGAGCGCTGATGGATAGGCAGAACCGGTCTTGAATATTGTCTCGGCCGCGCTTGGTGAGGCGGTGCTGCGTGGTGACCGGGCGGCCCTTGCCCGCGCGATAACACTGGTCGAAAGTGACCGCAGCGATCACCGCGAGCAGGCTCGCGGTCTTCTGCGACAAGTCACGCCGCGAGAGCCGAATGCATCCCGAGCGAGCGTTCAGCGAGTCGGGATTACCGGTGCCCCCGGAGTTGGCAAGAGTACCTTTATCGAGACGCTGGGCCTTGATCTCGTGGAACAGGGACACCAGGTTGCGGTACTCGCGGTTGATCCGTCGAGTGTGCGCTCGGGTGGATCAATTCTGGGGGACAAGACGCGCATGGAGCGTCTTTCGAATTCGCCTCAGGCCTATGTGCGGCCGTCACCCGCGGCCGGGACTCTCGGCGGAGTGGCGCGTGCGACACGCGAAACGATGTTGCTGCTGGAGGCAGCGGGATTCGACATCATTCTGGTTGAGACGGTGGGCGTTGGGCAGTCTGAAGTTCACGTGGCTGACATGGTTGATTTCTTCTTGGTCTTGATGCTGCCAGCGGGCGGCGACGAGCTGCAGGGCATCAAAAAGGGCCTGTTGGAGCTGGCCGATCTTGTGGCAGTGAACAAGGTTGATATCGGAG
The DNA here is from genome assembly GCA_964446225.1 of uncultured Acidimicrobiales bacterium. Classification (GTDB taxonomy): domain Bacteria; phylum Actinomycetota; class Acidimicrobiia; order Acidimicrobiales; family Poriferisodalaceae; genus CAYUOD01. The sequence continues at coordinate 11,301 of CAYUOD010000020.1, forward strand.
CCCAGCAAGCCGCGCAGACGGCCTTGGACTACGCGAACGCACTTCACATGCTTCGTCCGACGTCTGAGGTCTGGTCTCCTCCGGTGTTGCAGTGCAGCGCACTCACGGGTGAGGGAGTGTCTGAAGTTTGGGCCGAAGTTGAGCGACACCGGGCGGTCACCTCGGCGAGTGGTGAGCGCGATCAGCGCAGGCGCGATCAACGTGTTCGTTGGCTGTGGGCGCTGGTTGAAGATCGCCTCATGGATTCCTTCCGTTCTGATCCGCTTGTGGCAGATCGACTTGCGGAGGTAGAGCACGAGGTGCGGGCAGGTGCAACTGCTCCGACGGTCGCAGCAGAGAACCTTCTCTCGACATTTTTCGACAAGTCGTAGGCAGCGGTGAAGCTGAGAGCTGTCCGAGCTACCGCGCTGGCGGTATCGCTGGGCCTGCTAGTAGCGGCTTGTACTGATGCGCCAAGCGATGGGGCGAGCAATGAGGACACCCCTGACGCCACGACTACGACTCAGGCTGCTGACGAAGAACGCATTGCGCCTGAACCCAGTCCTGACTTCAGGGGTATGTCCTTGTCCGCGCCGAGCTGCAGCTACGGGGGTGCCTTCGAGACGATTGAGGCGGTGGATGAGCTCACCGTGAGGTTCACCCTTTGTGAGCCGGATGTCGGGTTCCCAACAAAGGTCGCATCTGCCGCGTTCGGTATCGTGCCAAGCGAGTACCTCGAATCCACCGGGGGTGGACTTGCCCTCGTGGAAACACCGGTTGGCACTGGTCCATTTGTGTTTGATTCCTGGGACCGCGGGAGTCAGATCGTGATGCAGGCAAACCGCGAGTATTGGGGTGAAGCTCCTCGCTCGGGCACGCTGGTGGCGAGGTGGAACGAGGATCCCTCGGAAAGGTCTGCTGCTCTCGCCTCAGGTGTGGCGGATGCGATCGATGAGGTTGGCTCCGATGGACTCGAGAGCTTCCAATTCAGCGCTGACTTCGATCTTCTTGAGCGGCCTCCACTTGATGTGTTCTACCTCGGTTTTAATCGAGATCGGGGACCGCTCAGCAACGAGCGTGTACGTCAGGCAATCGGCTATGCGGTGGACCGCGACCGGATCATCGAGCGGTTCTTCCCGGCGGGAACGAGCTCGGCCGCGCAGTTCCTGCCACCATCAATTCCTGGCCATTCCGCTCGAGTCACCGGCTATGACTTTGATCCTGAGAGGGCTATCCAACTGCTGGAACGCGCCGGCTTCCCTGACGGCTTCGAGATCAATCTGTCCTACGCTACAGCTCCTCAGAGTTACCTTCTTGAGCCGGAACTTGTTGCTACGGACATACGCTCTCAGCTGGCCAACGTCGGAATTATTGTGACTCTCGACGCCCAAACCCCCGAGCAGTTTGCTGAGAATACAGATGCGGGCCTGCTTGATTTCTTCTTGTCCGGTTGGAGCGCTCAGTATCCGGACGCCACCAACTATCTGGACAGACATTTTGGTGAACCGGGACTCGTCCGCTTTGGCGAGCCGTTTCGGGATGTCGTAGAGATACTTGGTGAGGCAGCGCAGATTGGCTCTCAGCCGCAGCGCAACCGCCTCTACGACCGGGCGGCTCGGCTCCTGAAAGTGCATGCTCCGATGATTCCCATTGCCCATGCAGGCTCAACTGTTGGTTGGGACGCGTCGGCGTCCGGCGCGAACGTGAGTCCGCTGCGAACCGAGACCTTCGCTCAGGCCGCGACTGAGGGGCGAGAAGAGTTCGTGTGGATGCAGACCTCTGAGCCACTTGGGCTGTATTGCGCCGATGAAACTGGCAGTGACTCGTTGCGTCTTTGTGCACAGATTGTTGAGTCGTTGCTCAGCTTCGATAGCGGATCCGTTTTGGTTCGGCCGGGTCTGGCCGTGGCGTGGGAGGCGAACGCGGAGCTCACGGTCTGGACCTTTGAGTTGCGGCCAGGCGTGAAGTTCCATGACGGTTCAGCGTTCGACGCCAACGACGTGGTGCTGTCCTACATCGTCCAATGGGACCAGGCGAATTCGCTCCATGTGGGGCGGGTAGGCGCATTCAGCTATTTCTCGGCGTACTTCGGCGAGTTCCTGAACGCTCAGGGATGAGACCCATGAGCGTATATGGTCGCCTGTTGACGACTCGTACCCCCAACGGGATTTGAACCCGTGTTGCCGGCGTGAAAGGCCAGTGTCCTAGGCCACTAGACGATGGGGGCCTGCTCATCGAGATGAGCAAGCTCACCATGATATCGGTTATCACGAGGTCCGTTTCTCACCCACTCGGGGTAGCCTCGATTTAGGTCAGAAGTCAGGGGACAACGATGTCAGAACGCACGAGCTATGCCCACGGAACACCGTCCTGGGTCGACATTATGAGTGCGGACATCGAGACCACGCGCAGTTTCTACACGGCAGTGTTCGGGTGGGAACTTGGGCCAGAAGAGGCGCCCGAAGCTGGTGGGTATAGGCAGTTTCTGAAGAACGGGAAGAGGGTCGCAGCATCTTCGCCCCAGTCCCCGGAGATGATCGACGCGGGCATGCCAACGGTGTGGAACACCTACATGACGGTAGATTCCGCGACTGAGGTAGCTGCGTTGGTTGAGAAGGCGGGCGGTACGGTGATTGCTCCGCCGTTCGACGTATTCGATGCTGGCTCGATGGCGATGTTCGCTGATACCGAAGGCGCGATGTTCAGTGTCTGGCAGCCCAACCAACACATTGGGGCTGAGCTTGTGAACGAACCGGGTTCGGTCTGTTGGAATGAGTTGGCAAGCCGTACCCCTGGGGCGGCAAGCGCGTTCTACGGCGATGTGCTTGGTTGGCACACCCAGGTGCATCAGGGTGAGATGGTGTACCGCGAATTCCAGCTGACACCGGGCGAGCCGGGCGTTGGTGGCATGGTTGAGATGACCGAAGAGTGGGGTGAGATGCCCGCACATTGGATGGTTTACTTCGCAGTCGAGGACTGTGACGCCGCCGTAGCCAAAGTAGAGGAGCTTGGTGGCAAGGTGATGGTGCCAGCGCTGGACATTCCGCCGGGTCGGTTCAGTGTTGTCGCCGACCCGACCGGGGCAGCCTTCACGGTGATGGCTCTGGCCGAGTTACCGGAATAGCTGAAGCGCTTTTTGGAGTTACTCTCAAATGCGGAGAACCCTTGTGCTTTTGAGCTGTGCAGCAGGTGGGTACGTGCTCGGTACCTTTCCGTCAGCAGACATAGCCAGCAGAGTCGCCAGAACGAAGAATCTTCGGGACTCGGGTACACAGAACCCGGGCGCGGCCAATGCCTTGGAGGTACTTGGCAAACCCTGGGCGGTGGGCATCGCAGTTGGTGATGTCGCCAAGGGTTACCTCGCTGGACTCCTCGGACAACGCCTTGGCGGTGTGAGCGGCGCAAATCTGGCGGCCACCTCAGCAGTCGTAGGACACTGCTATCCAGCTCACCGTGGGTTTCACGGAGGCAAAGGTGTTGCGACAAGCGTTGGTCAGGTGATCGCCACCCAGCCCGCCTACCTGCCCGTTGATGTCGCGGCCGCCGCCATGGGGTCGGCACTCGTGTCCTCGCCGCACAAGGCACGTAAATCCATGACATTCAGTTCCGTCGTATGGATTGGCGCCACCAGCCTTTGGTACGCGCGCCGCTGGCCCAATCCCGCCGCGTCCCCCATTCATCTGTCTCATGTCGCTGCTGCTATTGCGAGTAGTGCAGTTGTCATCACCCGATTCATTCAGGAGGAGGACTCATGAAGGCCTTCGTCACCGACTCTTCGAGCATGCTTGATGCTCCCACTGCGTCGCAGTGGGGTGTTCGGGTCATTCCCCTTGGAGTAACCCTTGATGGGGAATCCTTCAAGGACGGTGTGACTCTGAGTACTGACGAGTACTACCGCCGCGTCGCTGAGACAGAACCGGTGGTCACCACCTCACAGCCGAGTCCTGGGGAGTTTCGGCGCGCCTACGAGGACCTTGTCGCCGAGGGAGCAACTGAGGTCCATTCGGTGCACGTCGCAGAGAAGTATTCGGGCACCCTCAACAGCGCCCGGCTGGCAGCGGCTGAGCTCAATGTCCCCGTGCATCTGTATGACTCTGGGACGAGCTCCTACGGTGTCGCTGTGGCGCTCAGCTGTGTCGCTGAGGCAGTGCGAGCTGGCCAGTCGCCCGAGCAGGCGACTGAGGCGATGGAACGCCGTACTGAACTTCTCCGTACCTGCTTCTACATGGACCGAGTTGATGTGTCGGCCCGGGGCATGGAAACGGTGCCGTCACTGAATGAGGACACTGCATTACAAACCATCTGGACGATCAAGGCCGATCAACTGTTGTCCGTGGGTGAGATAGCGACGATGCGTCAGGCCGCGGAACTCATGCTGGCCGAAGCACTCAAGGGGTCTGCAGACATACGTGTCGCAGTTGGTATTGGTGATCTCAGAAACCAGCCCTTCGCCGAGGATCTTGATGATCTCGCCAGCTCAGAGAGCAGGGTGCTGAGTGTGCGCCATTACCGGGTCGGGCCGGCCGTAGCGGCCTACCTGGGTCCCAACTCCGCTGGCATCTTCTGGTATCCCGAACCCCGGTGAGGCGTAACGTCAGCGCCGCAGATCCTTCCCAATAACCGGGAGGCGTAACGTCATTACCCCATTTGGGATGGGCTTACGCTTCCCGTGGATTTGTGCGACGAATTTCGATGAGTTGTCACGAGTTCTCGTTGGTTCTGACCTGAGAACTGTGTGTCCCAGACTGCCAAACGTTGTATGCGAGAGTTCGCCGCTCAGCATTATGGACTTGTGAGGCGCTCCGATCTACAGAGATTTGGCGTCGGTGAGCGTATGCGCCATCACTTGAGCACAACCGGAGAGATAATTCTTGTAAGTAGTGGTGTCTATCGTCTTGGAGGAGTGCCTTGGACCTGGGAGTCCGATCTCCTGGGGCTCTGCTGGGCACAGTCACCTCAGGGCTGGGCGTCGCACCGATCTGCAGCGCGGTTGTGGGGCGCCACCACATTCAATGACAGGGTCTTGGATGTCATCGTCACTCGTCACACGCGCCGCCCCCGCGTCAGCCGTCAGTTTCGTTTGCATGAGACGAAGTTGTTGCTACCAACGGAGATGAGCATCGTGCGCAACATTCCTGTGACATCGCCCGCTCGTACGATTGTGGATGTCGCAGCCGTGGCATCAGAGGAGCGAGTTGAGTATCTCATCGAGACGATGCAACGGCTCGGGCGTTGTGACATTGAGGAGATCGAGGAGGCGGTGCGTCGGCTTGCAGCCCCGGGCCGACGGGGCGGCAGGAAGCTTCGCGCGGTGATGGAGCGTCAGGGACGGCGCGAACGCCAGGTTGACAGTCCCACGAATGTCCGTCTGCGAACTCTGCTTGTGCGGGCGGGCCTCGCAGAGCCAGAGTACGAGTTCCCGATCGTGGTCGCCGGTCATACCTACCTCGCCGACCTGGCCTATCCAACGTCTCGACTACTTATCGAATGTGTGAGTGTGGCGTTCCACGTCCGCGGTGAGTCCTACGATCGAGATTCCGTCCGGCGTCATCAACTCATGGAGGCGGGCTGGACGGTGCTCGAGTTCACCTGGAATCAGGTGTTCCG
>CAYUOD010000021.1:0-1699 GCA_964446225.1 uncultured Acidimicrobiales bacterium
AGTCGCGCACTGGTAAACAGTCGGGCGAGGGCGGACTGTGTGGGCGCGGACATTGCAGACGCTCTCATTTTCGCATCGGGATATGCACGCCGCGCCCGTCCGCCGTCGCCTCAGCTATCTCGTAACCCGCGTCCACGTGACGCATGACGCCAGTGCCCGGATCGTTCGTGAGGACCCGGTCCAGCTTCTGCGTAGCAAGTTCAGTACCGTCAGCCACGATCACGACGCCGGCATGCAGTGAACGACCAATACCGACGCCGCCCCCGTGATGCACGCTCACCCAGGTCGCACCGCTGGATGTGTTCAGCAGCGCGTTGAGGATCGGCCAGTCACCGATCGCGTCGCTGCCATCTTTCATGTCCTCGGTCTCTCGATAGGGGGAGGCCACAGATCCAGAGTCGAGATGGTCGCGGCCAATTACAATCGGAGCGTCAACTTCGCCGCTCGCCACGAGTTCATTGAACCGCTGCCCGGCGCGATCCCGTTCGCCGTACCCAAGCCAGCAGATCCGCGCTGGCAACCCTTGGAAGGCGACCTTGTCCGAGGCCATGCGCAGCCAGTGCAACAACGGCTCGTTCGCAGGAAACTCCTTGATGATGGCCTTGTCGGTCGCCCCGATGTCGGCAGGGTTACCTGACAACGCGGCCCAACGGAAAGGCCCCTTCCCCTCACAGAACAGAGGCCGGATATAGGCCGGCACGAAGCCTGGGTAGTCCATGGCACGGTCGTAGCCGCCCTTGATCGCCTCGGCCCGGAGCGAGTTTCCGTAGTCGAAGACGGTCGCTCCCTTATCGAGAAACGCGACCATGCCCTCGCAGTGACGGGCCATCGACGCCTGCGCTTGACGCGTGTACTCCGCAGGATCCTCAACCGCGGCGGCTTCTGCCTCCGCGGCGGTCATTCCGTACGCCACGTAGCTCAGAGGATCGTGGGCTGAGGTCTGGTCAGTGACTATGTCTATCGGGAAGTCACTTGCCGCGAGCCCCGGCACGATGTCAGCACAATTCCCCACGATGCCAATCGAAAGCGGACGACGGTCGCTCCTGGCTTCGAGCGCCAGGCGGCACGCTTCCGCGACCGAGTCCGCCTTGACGTCCAGGTAGCGATGCTCGATACGCCGATCGATGCGCTCTTCGCGCACGTCAATGCACAGAGCCACTCCCCCGGCCATCGTTACGGCCAAGGGCTGCGCTCCGCCCATGCCGCCGAGTCCGCCGGTGAGGGTGATCGTGCCTGCGAGGGTCCCACCGAACTCTGCATTGGCCACCGCGACGAACGTTTCATAGGTCCCCTGCAGAATGCCCTGGGTTCCGATGTAGATCCAAGAGCCTGCCGTCATCTGGCCATACATGGTGAGACCCTCCGCCTCAAGGCGGCGAAACTCTGGCCAGTTCGCCCAGTCGGGCACCAGCATCGAGTTTGATATCAGAACCCGCGGCGCCCACTCGTGGGTACGGAAAACCCCGACGGGTTTACCCGATTGCACCAGCATGGTCTCGTCTGCCTCGAGGCCTTGAAGGGTCGCGATCATCGCGTGATACGCAGGCCAGTTCCGGGCAGCTTTCCCGGTACCGCCATAGACCACAAGGTTCTCGGGATCTTCAGCATTCTGAGGGTCCAGATTGTTCATGAGCATGCGCATTGCGGCTTCGGTCTGCCAGCTCTTGCAGGTGAGGTCTGTGCCGTGCGGCGCACGAAT
>CAYUOD010000021.1:1799-11391 GCA_964446225.1 uncultured Acidimicrobiales bacterium
CGGCTTCGGTCTGCCAGCTCTTGCAGGTGAGGTCTGTGCCGTGCGGCGCACGAATAACGGGTGCCATGTGAGAGATCCTCCGCTCGACGTCCGTCTGTCACTGAATCATATCTATTCAGTAGATGCAAGGAGTTGTATCATTTCAATTCAAGCGGATATGGTGTCCAAGGACACTCCATGGGGCAGAAGAGATGACAAACAAACACAGCGGTGCCGCGTATATCCGCATGGTCGCAAACGACGAGGCCGACGACGACCTCAGAGCGCTGATGGAACAGAATGCCGAAGAAGGCACCGACAATCTCGATCACGTCCTGCGCGTACACAGTCTCAGTCCCCAGGGCATGCGAGCACATCTAGCTGTCTACGAGTCTGCGATGCGCGGCACAAGAACGCTGCGCAAGGTCGAACGCGAGATGATCGCTCTGATCGTGTCGGACATCAACAGCTGCCACTACTGAATCACCCACCATCGGCGCGGTCTGCGTCGACTCCTCAAAGACGACACGCTCGTGCGCGCAATCGAGGACGACTGGCACACTGCTGACCTCGACGAGAAGCGCCAGGCAATGCTCACCTACGCGGAGAAACTCACCCGTTTCCCCGGTGCCATGGAAAAGGCCGACATCGACGCAATGCGTGCCGTCGGATTCAGCGACACCGACGTTCTGCATATCACCGAAGTCGCCGCCTATTACGCCTACGCGAACCGCATCGCCGACGGACTCGGGATCATTGACGAAGATTGGTACGACCAGGATTGATTCTGGTCGGATCCTGCGACAAGACTGGACCTATGAGCGAACGTTTACAAGACGCACTCAACACTCCGGAGCGGGGCTTCATAGTTCCCCCAGGGCAGATTCCCGGCTGGGACGGTCCCGTCCGTCGACTCCACCTCAACGAGAGTCCGATACCTGCAAGCCCCAAGGCGGTCGCTGCAATGACGGCCGCCGCCGCTGAGTCACATCGCTACCCGGACGGCGAAGCCGTCGCGCTGAGGTCCGCGCTCTCAGAACGCACTGGTCATCCGTTCGAGCAGATCATGCTCGGCACCGGCAGCCACGAACTTATCCTCACCGTCGGACGCCTCGCCCTCGACCCGTCGGCCTCGATCGTCGCACCAGCACCCACCTTCTACGCCCACCACCGCATCGCGACGCTCTCCGGTGCGGCCCTCATCACCGTCCCGGTCCGAGCCGATGGCAGTTGCGACGCAGAGGCAATGCTCGCCGCCATCCGACCCGACACCAGAGTGGTCAGCCTTGTCACGCCGAACAACCCGACCGGTACGCTCAGCCCCGCCGCTGACGTTGCGTTGCTTGCTCGCGAGGTTCCTGACTCCACACTGCTGCTCGTGGATGAGGCCTACTTCGAGTTCGGAATGGCAGCCGGAGGACCTGACGTGCTGGCGATCCTCCAGGAACGAGGAGGCCCCTGGCTGCTGCTACGCACCTTCTCAAAGGCCTACGGTCTGGCTGGCTGCCGCATTGGCTACGGCCTGTCATCGACAGTCGGACTCACTCACGCGCTCAACACTGAACGCGGCACCTTCCAGATCAACGGCGTCGCACTGGCTGGCGCGTCAGCAGCACTCGACGATGAGCAGTGGATGAAGGACACCATCACCGCAGTCGCCGAGCAACGCGAACGACTTGCCGCGGGAATGCGTGAACTCGGATTCGATCCCGGAAACAGTGCCACCAATTTCATCTCGGCGAAGACACCGATCCCGGCCAGCGAGGTTGCAGCGGCTTTCGCGGCCCAAGGCACGCTCATCGTGGCGGCCGCCGACGGCACAATCCGCATAACGATCGGCACGGCCGAAGATGTGGATCACTGCCTCACGGTGCTGGGCGCACTCGTCGATAGATTGCGTTCATGATCACCCTGCGCGAGGCAACCCCCGAGGACATCCCGCTCATTCTGCAGTTCATTCAGGATCTCGCGGACTACGAAAAAGAACCTGCTGCCGCCGGAGCCACGTCGGAAGACATTCAGCGCACGATCTTCGAGGATCGTGCCTACGCCAATGTCATCATCGGCGAGATCGACGGACAGCCACGAGGCTTCTCTCTCTACTTCTTCAACTACTCGACCTGGCTCGGCAAGCCCGGACTGTACCTAGAAGATTTGTTCGTGCAGCCCGCAGCAAGAGGCAGTGGACTCGGTAAGGCGTTACTACTCAACCTTGTCCGTATCGCCCAGGAGAAGGGCTGCGGACGGATGGAATGGTCCGTACTCGACTGGAATACACCGGCCATCGAGTTCTACCGCTCACTTGGCGCCGTTCCCATGGACGGCTGGACCGTGAACCGTCTCGACGAAGCCGCCATGGAGGCTCTCACTTAGATCTCCTGGTGCTCTGCCTGAATGACCCAGACTCGCTCGACTAACCTCGCATACATGATTCGCAGTTCACAGACCCGAAGTCGACGCATCAAAGTCCTGTTTGGATTCCTCTTGGCCGGAGCACTCCTCCTAGCAGCGTGCGGCGACGCCGACAACCCAGCCGACGCGCCTCCGGGGACCGAAGCACCAGGCGACACTGCACCGCCAGAAACAGCGCCCCCAGAAACAGCGCCCCCGGAGACTGCGCCCCCAGAGACTGCGCCTCCAGAGGAAGCACCACCAGCAGAAGAAGCACCACCAGCAGAAGAGGAACCGACCGATGACGGCGACGGCAGCGAGAAGATCCTCATAGCCCTACTGATTGGCGCAGCCCTCGTCGGCGGAGTGCTTCTCATTGCATCCCTGCTGGGACGCGACAAGAACGCGCCTGTGCCAGCTCAACAAGCCGCGCCAGCGCCTCCGTCCCCGAAGCGTCAGCTCCTCGGCCACCTCCAGTGGCTGCACGACCAACTCTCCCTTGAACTCCTCACTGGCTCAGCCGAGCAGGCTTCACAGCGCTGGGCGACCGAACGCAGTCGTACCGACAACATGGCGATTCAGGCCCAGCAGATCGCAGCAGCCGGGGGCGGGGCTGTCTGGCAGCAGTTGGCTTCCTCGGTGTCAGGCCTCTCAGCGGCCCTCGACACAGCGATCAACCTACGGGCAGACGACCAGGCCGATCCAACAATCGTGCGGGAAGCGGTCTCGGTCGTAAACCGCAAACGCAGCGCCATGTTGCAGGGCATCAACAATGCAGCCATGAGCGCGTAAATTCGCGGCGCTGACCGTTATCTCGCTCACCTGCCCCAGCGGGTGTCGAGGTACTAGCATTACCGCATGACCCGTCACGTACAGACATCCTCATCGCGCAGATCCCTATTCGTTGCATTGCTTCTTGCAGGGTTCCTGCTCTTCACATTCGCCCCCAGTGCGAGCGCTCAGACCGAAACCACAGCGCCTCCAGCGACCGATCCCCCGACCGAGACAACCGGCGCGCCAGATGACGGCGACGACGAAACAGATGAGACAGACGACGGCGACGGCAACGAGAAGCTGCTCATCGCTCTGCTCATCGGCGGAGCCCTTGTTGGTGGTGTGGCGCTCATCGCGTCACTGCTCAGCCGCGGAGGAAAGAGCGCACCAGCAGCCCCGGTCGCGGCAGCTCCCGTAGCACCAGCAGCCCCTTCCCCAAAGCGTCAGCTCCTCGGCAACATCCAGTGGCTGCACGACCAACTCTCCCTTGAACTCCTCACCGGCTCAGCCGAGCAGGCTTCACAGCGCTGGGCAACCGAACGAGGCCGCACCGACAATATGGCGATTCAGGCCCAGCAGATCGCAGCGGGCGGCGGCGGAGCAGCATGGCAGCAGTTGGCATCGTCAGTCTCGGGCCTCTCAGCAGCGCTCGACACTGCCATCAACCTGCGCGCCGACGACCAGGCCGACGCGACGATCGTGAGCGAGTCGGTTGCCGTAGTCAATCGCAAGCGCAACGACCTGCTCCGTTCCATCGGTAGTGCAAGCCAGTACTGAGAGAGCCCGACCAAACTGCCACCACGGAGGAACTACCTCCTGGCCGAGTAGGAGTCGTTCACTCCTGCTCGGCGCTCACAGCCTGAGACTCGGTGTGCTCGCGTAGCCGCTTGCCAATCGTTATGCTCATCGCCAAAATTGGCGCCGAGAGCGTCGCGCCCAGAATTCCAGCAAGGGATGCGCCCACAATTGTCGAACCAAGGCTTGCTATTGGATGCAACGCCAACCGATCGCTCTGCAGTTTGGTTTGCACGACTGTCTGAACAAGATTCTGGGTAATGAGCACGATAGCCAACAGGATCAACGCAACGGTGAGACCACCAGACCCCAGTGCCACCACGAAGGCAAAGATGCCTGAGAAGATCGCACCCAAATACGGAATGTATGAGGTCACAAAGGTTACGAGCGCAACGGTGAATGCCAGTGGCACCCCAAGAATGACCATGCCCACGCCAATGATTACCGCGGTCACAATGCTCGAGATGCTGAGGGCGTAGAAGCCCTGACGAATGGCGAAGGTCGCGTCGTCAATAACCGACTGGCCCAGATCAACAGGTACGCCGAGATGACCCGCGACCCAGTTCCTGAGCAGTTCCCAGTCCACAAGGATGAAGTAAAGCAGGAACGCCGCGATGAAGCTGCCCATGAAGAAGGAAATCGCGCTGGAGAACGCAGACGTGAAGAAGGTCGCGAGACCAGGCAAGAGATTCTGCCCGATCTGCTTACCCTGCTCAACGGTCTCAGTGGACCCGGTGAGTTCAACGTCAAGATCTGCGACCCAACGGATAATGACGTCGTAGCCGGCCGCAATCTGTTCAGAGATCTCGTCGCCCTGCTCGATGATTCCGTTTACAGCAATGACAAATGAACCAAAGATGAGAGCGGTAAGACCCAACAGAACCAGTGCTGAACCCAGGTAACGATGGACGCCAAGCCGCTCGATTCGATCCACCAGAGGAACTGCGAGGATACCCATGACGGTTGCGAGTATCAGGGGCACAACCAATCCCGATAACGAGGCCAGCGCCGAGTAGACAACCGACCCCAAAGCAACCATGCCCAGAATCATCCAACTCTTGATGCCGAGCCGACGGATGATCGAATTGCGCCAGCGCGCGTTGTTGAGTTCTGTTTCCTCAATGCTCATCGTTCCGGGAACACCTCAGTCCAATCATTCTTCATGCTCACTGTGGTCCACCCCAGCCGGCTTGCTGTCTCACTGAGCGGCCCTTCAGAACCGAACGTGGCGGCGACGCTCTCATAGAAATACTCGCGATCCGCATCATCATGATCAATCAACAGACCAAGAGACGGCCCGTCAAAGGACATCGCATACTCAAGCATCTCGGTATCGCCCGGAGAATTACCAGCGGCGAAAATGGGCTGGCGACCCAGCTGTCGCTGAATGTTCGAGACTTTTGTTTCACCTTCATTGGCGTCTCCAAGAATCTGCGCTGTCCTCGACAACTTGATCCTCCTGTCGTCGCGCACGACCGAATAGACCATCTCGGAACCAACCACTCCTTCTGGGGACACGCCATAGAACTCTGCGCTAACCGCTCGGACGAACTCCGTACCCCCGCCCGTCACCAGGTAGACACCGAACTCCCTAGCCCGCAGCTCGTCGATAAGTTCGAGCATCGGAGAGTAACGCAGCCGCTCGAAAGGTACTCCCCGATCAGGGTGGGGCATGTTGGCGAAGAATTCACGGACACGGACGTCGAACTCCGCCGGTTCCATGAACTCAAACAGCTCAAGCAGCGCGGCTGCGACGCGCGGTAGCCCCAGATCCCCTAGCGCAGCTACATCCTGCTGCAAGACCGCCCGATACTCTTCTCGTTCGCCGAGCTCAGGCTGGCGTGTAACCGACTTCATGAGCTCATGAACGAAGAAGTACATCTGGGTGTAATGCGGCTTCTCACACCATAAGGTTCCATCGTTGTCGAGTACGGCGACGCGTTGCTCAACCGGCAGCTCAGATGCGGCATCAAGAAATCGCAGGATCGTAGAGCGCACCGATCCATCGCGCCACAAGGACAATATGCGGTTGTTACTCACTGGGCGATTCCTTGGGAAGTATCAAACACGACAAGATCATGCTGCCAGAGTCGCTCAAGAAAATCTGGATCCTGAGCGATCGACCCTACGTTGCGCGATCCGTCTATCAGCTCGAACTGCTGCTTCTGCTCGGCATCCAGAAGCATGACCAGATCCGGATAGCTGTGCGCCCGATTCAAGAGTGCGCCATCGGCACCTGCCGGTAGGCGGTCTTCGATCAAGACCCCAGTGGGCACCCGCATCGGTATGTACGAGCGCCACGACCCGTCATCGAACCTTGGCGCCCCAGACCCTACGGTCTCGGTTGCATGGTGCAGGATCGCGCTGTGCCGCGTCATCGTGCCTCGGAAGAGTTCCATCGCTGCGTACTGATCGCACATCTCAAGCGCCGCGATCCTGACTCCATGAGGGGTCGAAGCGATCGAACCACAACCAGGCAGATATGGAGCCATGCGCAACCAGCGGCCGAAACGGAGCCCCGAGCTGGCAATGAGGTCGAAGAATTCCGGCACCGAGTAGGACCGGTCCCGGGGATGCAGCAAGGCATCGGCCAGCGCGTCGTCATCCTCAAAGTCGGGAGTCCCCCGCAGCAGATGACTCAACGGGTGGGCCGTAGGCAGTTCTTTCAGTGAGGCCACCAGATCAGCTATGTCTGGCGCTGAGGTGGTCACACCGAGCATGCGACAGTAGTCCTGGATCATCGAGATTCCAGTCCTACCGTACTTTGCGTAGACCATCAGATTGAGTGCTCCGCCTTCGGCGAGAACTCCCCGTAATGCACCCAGACCTACAGCCGGATCGCTGAGATGGTGCAACACACCAGTGCAAACGACCTCATCAAAGTTCCTGCCCAGAGTTGAGACCTCCTCTATCGGGAGATGTCGAAGCTCAAGGTTCTCGATTTTGTACCTGTCGGCGAGCAGTTGCGTCTGGCGGATGCTCGTAGCGCTGACGTCGACACCAACCACACTCGCCTGAGGGTTACGCAGCGCTTTCTTAGCCGCCTGTGAAGTCCCGCAGCCTGCCACAAGGATCGAATGATCATCGGCATATTTCCTGGCAGGCCACAAGAGATGATGCTCGCCCCTTCGGGCAGGTAGGTTCTGCGCCGAGCGTGCGTAAGTATCCAGGTCGGTGACCGGAGGAGGGTATGGGTGGCGGTTGTAGAACTCCGCAACCTCATCAGGTATCACGGACCACCGCGCGGGTCATGCGCTCGCGATACCGGCCTGCAACTTTTCCATCATCTGGTCGATCGTAAAGCTCGCAGGTGCCTGTCGCGGAGGAAACTCCACCAGCGTCTTCAGCAGGTCGCCCACAATCGCCTGCGCTGGTACGAGCAAGAACGCTCGATCCATGACCCAGTCAAAATAGGTATTGGAAGTTATGTCCGCCCGCTCGAAGGGATCAGTCCGGAGATTGAATATCTTCGGCAGCCTCAGTTCGGTGTAAGGCTCCATCCAGACCTGAAGGGTTCCCCGCGCTCGCTGCTCGAGGAACACGAACTTCCAGTTGTCGTAACGCAGGGCGCAGAGGTCTCCCGTGTCTGAAACGTAGACGAATGTATTTCGGAAACTCTCGGCGGTCTCGCCCCGAAGATAATCGAGTTGGTTGAAGCCGTCGAGATGCACCTTGTACTCAGTGCCGCCAAGTTCGGTGCCCTGTTTGAGTTGGTCGGCAATGTCGCCGACGCCTGCGGCGGCCAGGAACGTTGGGAACCAGTCGGCATGACTCACAATGCCGTTCAGAACTGTGCCAGGATCAATCTCGCCGGGCCAGCGCACCAGCGCGGGAACGCGATAGGCGCCTTCCCACATCGAGTTCTTCTCATTGCGGAATGGCGTCATGCCCGCGTCAGGCCAGCTGTTCATGTGCGGTCCGTTGTCTGTGCTGTACATGACAATGGTGTCATCGGCGATACCGAGGTCATCCAGATGATCCAGGTACTCACCAATGAGTTTGTCGTGGTCGATCATCACGTCGTGGTATTCGGACTGCCACCGACCCGCCTGGCCAAGGCTCTCTTCTTTTGCATGCGTACGGAAATGCATGTGGGTCGTATTCACCCACATGAAGAAAGGCGTCTCCGATCCGACGGCATCGTCCATGAAGCGCAGCGAATCGGGCAGCAGTTCTTCGTCGATGGTCTTCATGCGCTCTTTGGTGAGAGGACCAGTGTCCTCTAGGCGACCATCTGCATAGCTGTGAATGACGCCACGCGGGCCAAAATTCTTCTTGAAGTCCGGGAACTCTTCTGGGTCCGGATAGTCACGCTGCTCAGGCTCTTCTTCGGCATTGAGGTGATAGAGATTGCCGAAGAACTCATCGAAGCCGTGGTTGGTCGGCAGAAATTTGTCGCGATCACCGAGGTGATTCTTGCCGAACTGACCCGTGGCATAGCCCTGGTCCTTGAGAGCGGTGGCGATCGTGACATCTTCGGCTTGCAAGCCGATATCAGCGCCAGGCATACCCACCTTGGTAAGCCCGGTGCGGTAGGGATTTTGGCCGCAGATGAAGGCCGCTCGACCTGCGGTACAGGACTGTTCACCGTAGTAGTCAGTGAAGCGGGCACCCTCGTTTGCAACGCGATCGATGTTGGGAGTCTGGTAGCCCATGAGACCGTCGGAGTAGCAACTCAGGTTGGAGATGCCTATGTCGTCTCCCCACAGCACCAGGATGTTCGGCTTACCGTTCGGCATTGTTGCTCCTCTCAAGCACCGACCAAGTGCTGGTGATAGCCCCGACACTAGCGGGGCATCTAAGCCTTCTTCTCATCCATCTTCTGCCAAGCAAACGTGACGACTACGGCTCCGACAAAAGAGCCGATCATTCCGCTGGGACGAATGGCGAAACCCTCACCTGCCAAGAGGCTGCCGATCAGACCACCGACGAACGAGCCGCCAAGGCCAGCGACGAGCGCCATGGTCCAATCTGTTTTCCTGCCGGCGCGGTTCAAGACCCATTGGGCCATCCAGCCGACGGCCATTCCGAATCCGATTATTCCAAGTATCAGCACGCAAGAACGCTACACGCATCGCTAGTCGACGGAAACTGGTTCACCCGAGCCGCCGAATCGCACTCGATGAAGCACGCCGGCGACCATGCCCGCAGGAATGGGCAGCCAGAACGACACCAGTCGATACAGCAGCGCAACACTCACAGCGTCACCTGGTGAGACCCCAGCGAGGATGAGCGTCGCGGTAAGCCCCGCTTCCACGAAACCCAGGCCTCCAGGAGTAAGCGGCACCATGCCCAAAAGCGCTGCGCTCGCGTAGGCCAACAACACGAGCGACGGATGAGCGTCCGCCCCGAAAGCAGCGATGGCGATAAGCAGCGTGAGGTAATCGAAACCCGCCCTACCGACGGCAAACACCGCGGCTCTCAGCCAGTGGGCACCAAGTTGCTTCCGCAGACTGTCCCTCTCACTCAAGAGCACCCCCGCTGTCGCGCGGGACGGTGCTGAAACTTTTGGTACGCGACGCTTCACCGCATCAACCGCACGACCGATCCAGGTGAGAGCACGATCATCCGCGAACGCAGCAACTACCAGAAGCAGGAGCATCACAAACAGCAGCGCACCGAGCCAGGCCGCGTTGACCAGACTGCTCGGAGC
>CAYUOD010000021.1:11491-13363 GCA_964446225.1 uncultured Acidimicrobiales bacterium
AATCAGCCACCACCAGGACAGTTGTCTCACGCTGTCCCAGGAGGAAAGCATGTCCAACAAACTCGGGAAGATGAGGTAGAGCGTGATGGCCGTGATCAACAGCGCAGACCCGCGACTCAGAATCCGTCGACGCAGTGACCGCGGCTCCGGTGTCTCTAACTGCCCCAATGGCATCCCTTCTTCATCCCACGCACGCTACAACGCAGCGAGCAGTCGGAACACTCCGGACCCACCGACCGGTAACCTCTGATTCCGCGTAGCCACGAACCTCCAGGAGAACTGATGATCAGTACCGCATACTCCACTGACGGAAGAAGTTTCACCTTTGAGGTGCCGTTGACTGGAGCGCTTCCCATCGGCGCATATGTCACCGTCACTCTCGACAACGGCCAAGTCTTCATTGGCCAGGTGCTGGAGGAGTCAGTAGCGCATATTCCACTCACCGAACGCGAGCCGCAGGGCCCACGTCGCTTCATCACTGGCACAGGCAATCTGCTCGCGGAGCTCAGTGACGGTGATTCACTTCGTCTGGATGGCTCCGCGGTATTCGGCTCGGCGAGCGTCATGGAGGCTGAGGCAGGCGTTGTCAGAGCACATCTGGAGTCAAGACTTGGCTCAACTGTGGGCCTTGAGGTCGGGGAAGTACAGCGCCTGGACAAAGTGATAGCACCGCTGCACGCAGACGGCTTTGGCCGGCACACGTTTCTCTGCGGGCAATCTGGCTCAGGCAAGACCTACACACTCGGCGTGATTCTGGAGCGCCTCCTGCTAGATACCAATATCCGGATAGCTCTGGCCGATCCGAACTCCGACTATGTGAGGCTCGGTACGCTCCAGCCCCAAGACAAACTTGGACTTGGCGACGCTGATTATCGAGACCTCAGCAGCCGCTACGACAAGGTCTCCGAGGGCATCTACCAGTTCGGTGGCGAAAGTTCACCGCTGCAACTGCGCGTGAGATTCGGCAACCTCACGTTTGAACAGCAGACAATGGTGCTTGGCCTCGATCCTCTCAAAGACCCCGAGGACTTCAACGCTTTTGTCCGCACCGTGCAGTCACTCACGGACTCATCCAATAAGTCAGATTCCAGGTATCAGTCTGACCGTACTCGCGACTACAGCATCGAAGATCTGCTCGACAAGATCCGCTCCTCGTTTGACGACGACATGCGGCGTCTCGGACTCCGCATCCAAAACCAGGGTGTCGCCAACATGGACATCTGGGCCGCCGCCGGCCAGCCCAAGGTCATGGAAAAGGTGCCAGCCGACTGGCGCATGATGTCGCTTGACCTCGGCAGCCTGCCGTCACAGCGAGAAGGCTCTATCGCTGCGGCCGCATTTCTGGGCATGCTCTGGCAGACACGCCACAGCAGAACTCCGACGGTGATTGTCATTGATGAAGCACACAATGTCTGTCCGCAGAATCCGGCCACTCCGAGTCAGGCGCTTGCGACCGAACATGTCGTGAGAATCGCGGGAGAGGGCCGCAAATACGGTCTCTATCTTCTTCTTTCAACCCAACGCCCTGAGAAGGTTCATCAGAACGTGCTCTCACAGTGCGACAACCTCATCCTCATGCGTATGAACTCGACAGCAGATCTGCGTGCGCTCAACGAGAGTTTTGGTTACGCGCCGGAGGCCCTCCTGAATCAAGCTGCCGGATTTGGTCTCGGTGAGGGACTCGCCGCAGGCAAGATCGCACCGGATCCGCTGTTGTTCAAGACGGGCAGACGACTCAGCCTTGAGGGCGGCTCAGACGTGCCGTCCACATGGGCCAAGTCGCACTAGCTCAAGCTCACTCGTCTTCGAACTCAGCTGCCTTCGGGCTCGGCGCGAAGCTGATCGATGAGCGCACCAAGCCGAACCCTAAGC
>CAYUOD010000021.1:13463-16823 GCA_964446225.1 uncultured Acidimicrobiales bacterium
GCCTTCGGGCTCGGCGCGAAGCTGATCGATGAGCGCACCAAGCCGAACCCTAAGCGCCGCCCTCTGCTCCTCAGCTTCGGGGGAATTCTGAGTCACGAGCACCAGAAGTTCGTCGGTGAGATCGACGATCTGCACGAGCAGCGGGCCGTTACCTCCAGGATCATGGTCGTGGGTGGACAGGTGCTGACGCAGTCCATCGATGATACGAAGGTGGATTCTCTGGTCGCCGATAGCCTCGCTAACGCCGGAACGGTCCAACATCGAACGCACCCCTGAGTAGACGCGGGCGAGATGTAACTCGATGTCCATCGCGGCGAGGTCTCCGCTCAACTCACGCAGTCCGTCGGCCGCCGGAGTATCCAACTCATAGGTCATTTCAAGGTCCAGTAGGACTGTCTGGTACGGCCGCTCTGCGTCGCTGATCATCTGAGCGATCTCAGTACGAACCCCAGAGATGTTGGCAAAGAACAGCTCGGCATTGGGGCGGGCGATCAGGATTCCAGGCATCGTGTTCGCCTCAGCGTGCTGAGCGAGATCCACAAACGAGAGATGTCCAGGTTCGCGACCAAGTCGACTCACCGCGGGACTACTCACTCGCCAAAGCACCATCAACAGCGAGATGACAACCGCGATAAGCAGCGCTGGCAGGGACTCGACCAACAAGACTGCTGTGAGCGCCACCAGAGATAGAAAGAGATCGCCTCGCCGCAATCGATGCAACCGCTTGAGCGCTGCAACATCCATGAGGCTCGATATCGCCACGATGACAATCGCACCAAGTGTTGCTTCAGGCAACGGCTCAAAAAGAGCAGTGAGAGCCAGCGCCACGATGACAACCAGAGCCGCTGCAACAACAAGCGAGAGACTGGACTTAGCGCCAGCGCGATCATTAGCAGCAGAGTTGGAGAGGGTCGCACCTACACCGAAGCCCTGAAGAAAACCCGCGCCCACGTTGGACGCTCCCATCGCTATGAGTTCACGATCCGCGTCGATCTCATGGCCGTGCTTTTTCGCCAACTGGCGGGCAGGTCCGATTGCTTCGGCGAACACCAAAAGGCCAAGACCAAGTCCGCCGAGCAGAAGAGTGCTGACCTGGCTGGCGTCCACATCGGGCACAGCTGGAGCAGCGAGCCCCGCTGGTATCTCACCGATGACCGCTACTCCGCGATCCTCCAGTCCGAAGATCATTGAAGCAGCGATGCCAAACACAAGCGTGATCAGGGCAGCAGGCATACGGGGAAGTCGATGCTCCAGCCCGAACATGATGAGGAGGCTACTCAGGCCGATGGCCAGCGTCGCTCCTTGTGTTTCGCTGAGGTTGGATGCGATGTCCCAGAGTCGCTCGGGAACGTTCCCTTCCGTAGCTTCGAGGCCCAGCAGTTTTGGGATCTGACGCACGATAATGGAGATCGCGAGCCCAAAGACGAAGCCCTTCAACACAGATTCTGAGAAAAACTCGGAGATCTTGCCCAGCTTGAGGAACCCAGCCAACATCATGATGAGCCCGGTGAAGACTGCCAGAGCCGCCGCAAGTGCCGCGAACTCGACGGCATCGCCGCTGCCCATGTCCGCGACAATCGAGCCAGCCGTCGCGGAAACTGCAGACGAGACTGCGACAACGAGAACCCGCGATGTGCCAAGAAGGGCAAACATCAGCAGTGCAATTGGAGCTGCATAAAACGCCGCCTGTGGGGGCACACCAGCGAGTTCGGCATAGGCCATGCCCTCTGGCACGAGTAGCGCTGTGACGGTGATGCCGGCAACAAGGTCGGCCTTCAGCCACTCCCGCTTATATCCCTTGAACTTGGCGAGGCCGATCTTCGGTACCTCCGCAGTGGGCATATTCTCGCACCATCCCGAATGTCGCACTGATCGTAGTATGGCTGCCAGCCCTCGGCACACGTCCGGCCCGACCAGGAGAACCCATAATGAGAACGTCCGTTACCGCCGCAGGCGCGGCAGTCGTTGGACCATACAGTCACGGCGTCGATGCCGACCCACTCGTGTTCTGTTCAGGCCAGACACCCATCGACCCGGCAACCGGAGAGTTGGCAACGGGCGGTGTCGGTGCTCAGACCGACCAGTGTCTGAGCAATCTATTCGCGGTGCTTGATGCCGCCGGTCTCAACGCGTCCCATGTAGTGAAGGTGAACGTGTACCTGACTGATATGGATGATTTCGGCGCCATGAACGATGCGTACGCCACGCACTTTGAGCAGCCGTTCCCAGCGCGCACGACTGTTTGCGTCGCCGCCCTCCCCCTCGGCTCGCCCGTTGAGATCGAACTTATCGCCCGCCGATCCTGAACGCAGAGGGTGAATCCGAATATGTTCTGCACCCGCTACCTGCGGTAACCTCGCTTCCATGCGCAGATATTTGCTCCTTATGATCGCATTCTCACTCCTGGCCGCAGCCTGCTCTGGCTCGGTGGAGTTCTCCATCGGGGGCGAGAGTCCCGATAGCGCAGCCGAAGATCTCATCGAAAGCGACATTGCCGAGCAGGCAGGTCTGGGCGAACTTACCGCCGAGTGCGACAAGCCTGAAGACCCAGAGGTTGGCACGTTCTTCGACTGCACCGCCGAGACTGAGGACGGTCAGACAATCCTGCTGACAACAGAGATCGACCGCGAAGACCACATCGACGTGAACACAACAAATCTTCTCACCGCACAGCAGCTACCCAACTTCGAGACAGTGGGAACAAACGCCCTCGCCGAGCAGTTTGGTGTGGAACTTCCTGAGGGCACAATCCAGTGTGGCGATGAGTCGGTGGTGCTCGCATCCGATGGAACCTTCGTCTGCTCGTTCGAGGATCCCGGGAATGGCGACATCTACGACATCACCTTCGAGGTGACAGACATCGACGCCGGCGACTTCAATATCGCCATCGCCGAGACCCCACGCAGCTAGGTCTGTGGAGCAGCCAAGGCCCATCAAGAACAGAATTACGGATTCGCTCGGCATCGACTATCCGATCATTCAAGCCCCCATGGGCTGGATCGCACGCAGCCAACTGGCCTCAGCGGTTTCCAACGCAGGCGGACTCGGCATTATCGAGACGTCCTCCGGAGAACTGGACAACATCCGCAAAGAGATCTCCAAGATGGCTGATCTCACCGACAAGCCCTTTGGGGTCAACATCGCCCAGGCGTTCGTACGCGACCCCGACATCGTGCAGTTCGTCATCGACCAGGGTGTGCAGTTCGTGACGACGTCCGCCGGTAACCCGATGAAGTACACAAGCTTGCTCAAGGATGCTGGCCTCACCGTCTACCACGTCGTGCCCACACTCAAGGGAGCGATGAAGGCCATCGAGGCGGGTGTCGACGGACTCATCGTCGAAGGCGGCGAAGGCGGCGG
>CAYUOD010000022.1:0-15640 GCA_964446225.1 uncultured Acidimicrobiales bacterium
TTGCTTGTGGTTCTAGTTGCCCCAGAGTTCGAGGAATTTGGCTGCTGCGAGCGGGAACTGGCTGCCTTGGATGCTGCCGTTTCCGCCTGGGTATCCAGACCCCGAGAGACGATGCTTGGTGCCATTGACTCCTGGGCGGTCAGTCTCGAAATAGTTGACGTACACCAGGTTCTCCTGAGCGCCAACGAAATCAAAGATGTTCTGTATGAACGCCGGGTTATCACCGCCACCGACCTCGCTGCCGTTCTTGACATGACTGTAAGAACCGAACTCGCCAATCGCGAACCCCTTGTTATGGTCCCTCGCGAAATCAGCGAAGAACTGCAACCCAGTCAACCCGCCACTGCTGCCATTCAGCTTCCGATCCCAAGTCGCGGCACGCTTCGACACATTCGGCAACGCCGAATTGTTCGGCAGATACGCCCCATAAGCGTCATACACATCCACCTCGATAATGTCCACGACGTCATCACCTGGATACGAAGCATTCAAATCAGCAGCCGTGTTCTGCAACGTAGACGAACTCCACACCGTGGTGACCTCACCAACAGTGGTCTCAAGCTGTAGAACCGCCCGACGATACGCCTGCCTGAACAGATCATTACGACCAGGACGAGAAGACCAGGGATACCAGTTTCCGTTGTGTTCCCACGCGATCCGCAGAATCACCTTCGGGCGACCATCTGGCCAGTAACCATCCAGACCCTTATCGGTAAGCACCCGACCCAACTCCTGCCAATACCAGTCATTCACACCATTCTTCGCGTCCGTTAACTGCTGGGTCGCATCCTGAGAACCACTATGACCCTCACGCTCAGTCAAGTTCATCGACAAAATCAAAGTGCGTTCATCCTGCAGGTAACGGCTATCGCTGCCACCCACACCACTACGAATCGCGTTCAACGACGCACTAAAAGTGCCCCCCAACCAAACCAGCCAATACTTCGTATCCCGACCCATCCAAGCCTCATGAGCCCGCAACGTCGACGCCTTAGTACCACCCTTATAAAACCCAAGAGCGTTATAAGCACGCTCAGCAGGCGTCGAACCAGCCGACGGATACGTCATAGCCGTATTTGAGCCCGCTGTGGTTGTTGTCGGAGCAGCAGTTGTTGTTGTCGGCGCAGCCGTCGTCGTCGTCGGAGCGGCCGTCGTCGTTGTCGGCGCAGCAGTCGTTGCCGAACTGGCCGTCGTTGTGGTGGTCACCCCACCGTTGTTGATGATCGCCTGCTGCTCTGCCTTCTTTGCGGCCCACGCTGCACTCGATGCAGCGGCACAGGCCGCCTGCTTGTCTGCGCTGGTGCCAACGGTCGCATCGCGAGCGCTCCGGCAAGCCGCCAGTGCGACCGCGTCACGCTCGGCCTCAAGAGTTGCGTCATTGATGTCTGTTGGATAGCCAGCCGTAGTGGTTGTCGTTGGTGCTGCGGTGGTCGCTGTTGTGGAAGTCGTTGTGGACGTAGAGGTTGTGGGGCGCGGTGGACGAACACGAGTCGTACTCGTCTTAAGCCTGGTGGTACTCGTTACTCCGCTTTCTCCTCCGTCACGTCCATCCCGATTGCGATCACGGTCGCCACGCTTCCGGTTTGGCCGAGGTGCCACTCCCATCACCGATCCCATATCAGACTTCTTGGAATTGGAGGGCGCCGAGCCGAAGCCGAATATCCGACCGTCCTTGGAAAAGACCTGATAGCCGTTGCCGGTCGGAGTTGGCGCAAGTCCCGACACTTCGATGCCCTCCAATGTGGTCGAGCCGAAGAACTGTGAGGAGCCGAAGCTGAAGATGCCACCGTCAGCCCCAACGAGCCAGTAGCCATCACCCTCGGGCGCCGGGGCGATTCCGACCACCGGAGAGTTCAGCCTCGTCTGACCCATCGAGCCAAAAAACTCGGCATCACCAAAGGCGAAGATTCCGCCGTCAGCCGCCACAAGCCAGTAGCCGTTGCCCGACGGTGTCGTGGTGATCGCGACAATGGGACTATTCAGCTTCACTCCGCCCATGGACCCGAAAAACTTGGCGTCACCAAAGGCGAAGATTCCGCCGTCAGCGGCGGCCATCCAGTAGCCCTCGCCTGTCGCAGTCGAAGCCAAAGCAACCACCGGGCTCACAAGGGCAACTCCACCCATGGACCCGTAGAAGCCAGCATCGCCAAATGCAAAGAGTCCGCCGTCGGCAGCAAGCAGCCAGTAGCCGCTGCCGAATGGAGTCGGTCCTATGCCGACAATGGAATTGTTCAGCCTGTAGCCGGTCAGGTCGCCGAAGTGCTCGGCTCCGCCGACGGGCTGCACGACGCCCTGCGCGTTTACGAGCCAGCCCGGTGCCTCTTCTTCGGCCGCGGACACGGCGGGACGGGTGGCCGCTCCAGCCTGCTCTGTGACGAGCGCGGCGGACAGAATCACCATTGGTAATAGCGCGAGAATAAAGCGACGCACGATACAAACCCCCGAAGGTTTCTTTGGGGTCTGCAGTCAAGTTTCGGTAGCCCGACCAACTCCAAAGAGTCTCGTAGCTTTGCGTCCTCACCTCACGATGAGTTTGCCTTGGTCGACTCGACCCCCTGATTGGGTGTCAATGCCCCTCTGCGATGAACCACCACCGAAGTGCAACAGTCAGTTCTACGTCATAGTCTGTCTCCCACTTGAACAGATATTCACAGCCATTCCCAGGCTGTTGATCTGTTGTTCGGGCTCCCCCTGGTATCTTCAGAGGTCATGGCTTCGGCACCAAACTTCTTTATTATCGGCGCTCCACGGTGCGGGACGACAGCGATGCACCACTATCTGAACGCACACCCCGAGATCTTCATGTCTTCGGTCAAGGAGCCGCACCGCTTCGGATCCGATCTCGAGTTGGGCGGCCCAAGGTACGAGTCCATGCGGAGCACTGACCCGACTGCCTACCTCGAACTCTTTGCCGATGCCGGCGACTGCCTCATCCGGGGAGAGGCTTCGCCCGGCTACCTCTGTTCAAGCGCGGCGCCCGCAGAGATCGACGCGTTCTCACCCGACGCCCGTGCTCTGATCATGCTGCGCCCACCGGCAGAGGTAGTGATCTCAATGCACAATCTCTTCCTTAACTCTGGAAACGAGGACTTGGAGGATCTCAACGAGGCACTTGACGCCGAGTCTGACCGGGCGAACGGCGACCGGTTTCCGGCGGGCATCCACAGCCGACATGGTTTGTACTATCTGCGTAACGTTCAGTTCGCAGACGACCTCGAACGCTGGTGGTCAGCGTGGGGTCGCGAGCGCGTGAAGGTGGTGCTTCTGGAGGATCTCAGAGCAGACGTCGCCAGCACCTACTCTGCGGTCACCGATTTTCTCGGAGTGGATCAGAACTACCGTCCCGATTTCGAGGTGGTGAATGCGTCAAAGATGGCGAGGAACCGGTCAATGCAGGGCTTCCTGCGTAATCCCCCCGAGCTTGTGCGCAGGCTTGGTCGCGTGATGCGGCCAGTGGCGGATCCGGCGCTCCGGATGGCGCGGTCACTCAATTCACGTGGCGCCTCGCGCCCCGAGGTGTCCGCGGAAATCAGGGGCCGTCTCGATCGTCAACTTGCTCCCCAAGTGCACCGGCTTGAAACTCTTCTCGAACGAGACCTCAGTCACTGGCTCACAGTCTGAGACCTGCACGCTCAACTGTCGCTGGCAGCGCGGCCATCATTGCCGTGTCAACTCCCGATACTTCTCAGCGATCTGAGTAACCTGCACGGTCAAGTCATGGTCGCGTTCAGCGCGGCGCCGTCCGGCCGCTGCCATGTCCAAGCGGAGTCCGGGATTGTCACGCATAACGCAGATCGCACTTCTCAGAGCTGCTGGAGAGCGGTCTTTGAGCAGGAGTCCCTCCTGCTGATCGGTGACGAACTCGGGAACTCCCCCGCTCTTGATCGCTATGACCGCGGTCCCGCATGCCATCGCCTCGACAATCGTCATCCCGAACGGTTCGGCCACTGATGCATTCACGAGCACATCAAGAGACTGCATGACGCGCTCAACATCGTCTCGTGGTTCGTAGAATCCGACGTTCAGGCCGCGCTCCACCACCAGGGCCTTGAGCTCAGCGGCGTATTCGGCAGACTCAAGGTGCGGCGCTCCGATAACAGCCAAGCGGACACCGTCCAAAGAGTCAAGGGCATCAACCAACAAGTCGACTCCCTTACGGCGATCGATGCGACCAAGGATCCCGACGAGGAGGTCCGCCGGCTTGGCCCCCAAAGCGGCCCGCATCTTCTCAGCTGGTGGAGCCGGTCGAAATCGCTCAAGGTCGACACCGTGATGCTGGACGTCGACCTTGTGTTGAAGCGACTCAGAAACACAGTCCTTCACGGCACTCGTAATCGCGTACGACGCAGTGCTGAGGGCCACTGCACGATCGAGCAGTTTGCGGCCTGCACCGGGTTGGACGATGTCATGGAGATGGAGCAGAACCGGGCGCCTGGCGATACGGCCAGCAACAGCTGCCTCCAAGTGCCCGAAAAGCGCATGCGAATGTCCAAGGTCGTAGCGGCGAAGCACACGGGCCACCTTTGCAGTGGAGACGCCCATTACGCCGACCTCTCGCGCCAGCCCTATGGGGCTGGCGAGGCGCCGCGACCCATCAGTCCTCAGACCGCGATGCTCAGGAAAGTTAATAGGCTCAAGCCGGTATCCCCTGGCACGCCACTCGCGGGCGTAGTCGCCGTCAGGCCTGCAGCCATGGGCGACAGAGATTCCCTGCGCCGCAAGGAGTGGCGCCCAGCGCAGGATGGTCTGCTCTGCCCCCCAGATACGAGTGCTGTGACTCAGATTGAGCACCTCAGGTGGAGGATTCAACGCCTCTGCCCGTGTCGCCGGATTGGTGAGGCTGTCTCAAGTAGCATCTGTTCAGTCTTACAGGCGAGCCGCGGGAATCGCTGCCATACATTCTTTGTGGCCATTGCACCACACAGAGTAGTCATGTACGATCTGAATTCAATACCTACGCTGTAACATTGTGGTGAACCAAAGGCGTGAAATCCTTGCTAAAAGTCTCAAAAACCGCTACCGCTGCCATTGGACTCGGCCTCGCCGCCAGCTATGGGCACCTCGGATACCCCGCGATTCTCGGGCTGCGCGCGAGCCGACGCGAACCGCGCCCACTGCTCGCGTCGCCAAGACAATGGCCCGCGCTAACCATCGTGGTGCCTGCGTATCGAGAGTCGACGGTTCTGCAGGCCAAGATCGACAACCTGCTCGCCAACGGCTACGAGGGAGAGGTCGAAGTTCTCGTTGTAGCCGAGGACGAACGAACCGCCGACATCGCCCGCCAAGCAGACGTCCGAGTCATTCAGCCAGAGATGCGCCTTGGCAAGTCGCGCTCCATGAACCTGGGAATGGAGCTCGCAACACACGACTTCATCGTGTTTACCGACGCCAACAATGTCCTCCTGCCTGGAGCAATTGCGAACGTCGTCATCCCGCTGGTGCACGGCGCAGGAGGCGCCGCTGGCGAGAAGATCCATGAGGAAGAGGGCGGCGAAAGCATCTACTGGAAGTTCGAGTCCTGGCTCAAACAAAAAGAAGACATACTTGGTTCAACCGTCGGAATCTGCGGTGAGCTGTTCGCAGTGCGCAGAGAAGCCTGGAAACCAATTCCTGATGACATCTCAAGCGACGACCTGTGGATTGCCATTGATTTCATCGAACGGGGATACCGGTTGGCCTATGTAGCCGAGGCCAAGGCTCTGGAGCCACCATTTGAACCGGGCAAGCCACAGTGGGAACGACGTACGAGAATTCTCGCTGGCGCACTTTTTGTCGCCTACGACAAAAAGCACCTCCTCTTTCGCCGCAACAGTCTCGTGACCTTCGAAATCTGGGGGCACAGCCTCTGGCGCTCCACCATTGGGCCGCTAGCCCATGTCGGACTGGTTGGACTCGCAGCCTCGAAAGCGAACAAGAGCAGAATGGCTCAGGCGTTCCTGGGCACACAGGCGCTCTCCGCAGTGGCAGGGCGACTTGTTCACAACGGCCGGGAGCTTCCCACGCCTGTTGCGGCTGTCGGGCAGGTGATGTACCTGCAGGCGGTGGCACTCGCAGGCATGCGCAGGGCACTCAAGGGTGACAGAATCACGATATGGCCGAAG
Organism: uncultured Acidimicrobiales bacterium; assembly: GCA_964446225.1. Classification (GTDB taxonomy): domain Bacteria; phylum Actinomycetota; class Acidimicrobiia; order Acidimicrobiales; family Poriferisodalaceae; genus CAYUOD01. The sequence goes on from CAYUOD010000022.1 coordinate 6,102, forward strand.
CAGAACCGCTAGATACTCCTCGCGTTACTGTTCTCACGAAGTTCCTCCCCTATCCAAGCGACACCGGAGGTAAGCAGCGGGCAGCCGCCTCTCTGCAAGCAGTCTCCAAAGACTTCTCCGTTCACTTGGTGGCATTCTGCGACGACGACTTCGATGCGAGCCAACTTGCGGCTCTTGGAGTCACCTACGACACCGTGCAGTGGCCAACGGGACTCCGGGACAAGATTTCAGGTCTCATACGGACACGCTCTCTTTCGTCCGCGCGCTTCTACTCCCCAGAACTCGTGCAGAAACTCAAGCAAGCGGTGGCTGAGTCCGAAGTAGTCATCGTTGAGTATGTGCAACTGTCTGCGATGCTCCCAGAAACCGCGGGCCCAATCGTGCTCGCGTCGCACAACATCGAGTCAGCTCTCATCGACAGCCTGGCCGATACAAAGTCCTTTCTTACCCGCCTGGTGTTGAAGGCCGAGGCGTGGCGCCTGAGGGCCATGGAACGAGGGCTCATTCAGCGCGCCAAACTGGTAACAGTGATCGCCGAGAGTGACGCAGCTCGACTGCCAGCACGGCCACAAGAGCTGGCCATTTGCCCCAATGGCTGGCCACCGAGCGACGCTCTACCCCCTGGAGCAGACAAGAACGCCGTATTCGTAGCCACTCTGGGCTGGGCGCCAAACGTCGACGCATGCCGCTTCCTGGTGCACGAGATCTGGCCACTGGTACTTCAGGACTGCCCTGAGGCGCGCCTTACGCTAGTCGGCCGGGATCCTACTCAGGAGATCCTTGAGATGGCCAACGACACGATCGAGGTCTGTGCGAATGTGCCAGAGATACAGCCTTATCTCGCTCGGGCGCGACTCTCACTAGCTCCACTGCGCGCCGGAGGCGGCAGTCGCCTCAAGATACTTGAGTCCCTTGCAGCAGCACGTCCAGTAGTGGCGACCAGCATCGGAGGGGAGGGTCTTGAAAAGTTATGGGGCCAAGGTGTGAGCGTCGTGGATGCCAGCAACGAGTTCGCAGCTGAGGTGGTCCGCTTCCTCAACGATGCCGAAGCAGCTACCGAGACAGGGTTGCGCGGCCAAGCCGCGGTGAGGGAATCGTTCGACTGGGATGATGCCCTCGCACCGCTCACCAAGTGGCTCAAAGAGCACTTCGCTTAGAGTCGCCGCTCTGCAACGCGGCAACTCCGGACCGAAGCTACTTGCACTTCCAGGCGCCTGGACAATTCCAGCCTGAGGGCGTCACCAGACTCTTACCGGGCTTCACCACAACTACCTCGGCCCGAAGATTTACCGGAACCATTCGATTGGCAGCCGACCCGAGACAGGCAGATCCACAGCCCGAGGTCATGGGCAGGTAGTCAACGCCATTCTTGTTGAACTTGTGCAGAATTCGTACCTCGTCGTAACCCTTGGACCAGTCCCAGCCGGCACTGCCCTTCCACCAGGACGACGGTGCACCAAGAGCGACATAGGACGTTCCGGTGTTGCGGACTGTCAGCAGATTCGAAGACGAGCAGGTTATGTACTTGTAGTCGTTTGCACCCGGTGAGGAATGACGCCACAAACAGACCTGAACTTTCAGCGCGTCATTCGACGGCTTCGCCGTCACCTGATACTTCATGTACGCCTTGCCGTTCGCGTAGTTGATCGGAAGACGCCAGTTCTGTGGCCCGGAAGCTGTTGCGCTTGCATACTTCGTTGCGGTCTGACGCAGTGTCTGGTTGAAGAGTGTGAACTGGTTGCCCGAGTTCGTCCCTGTGGTCGGCGGTGCGGGTACAGCCGTGGTCGGGGTAGCTGGACCTGACCCGTTGATGATCGCGAGCTGCTCCTGGCGCATGGCCCGGCTGGCCGCAACTGCTGCATCCTTACAAGCCTGCTGTTTCTTGGCATTCGACCCCGATATTGCGCCTCTTGCATCTCGACATGCCGCCAAGGCGGCAGCCTTACGCTCTGCACTCAGAATCGGGTCGTTGATGTTGGTTGGATACCCACCTGCCCCGGTCGTGGGAGTCACCTGGGTTGTCGCGGTGGGAGGCTTGGTTGTGGCCGTCGAAGGCTTCGTGGTTGTGGTCTTGGGCTGCGTGGTCGTAGTAGGGCTCGGGCCCGGAGCATTGCCGCCGAACAGCTGCTTGAACGCGGCCGCCGACTTCGGGTACTGACCACCCATCAACGCATGCTTGTCGCCGCCATTGCGCTCGAAGTAGGAGTAGTACAGCGGCCTGTTTGCTGTGATCCACTTGTACATCTCTTTGATGAACACAGGGTTGTCCGGATTCACGCCAGCGAGATGCTGTCGGGAAAGGCCCCACTCCGGGATTGCCATCTGCTTGTTGCGAGAGGTAGCGAAGCTCTTGAGCCAGTTGAGTCCACCCGGCCTCGTCTTCATCGACTCGAAGCGCTTCACCGGATCCTTCAGCTTGGCGGTGTAGGTGCGGTCGTAGGCATCCAAACTCACGATGTCGACGTAGGCGTCGCCGGGGTAGTACTTCGAGGGGTCGCGCTGAGTGTTGATCGCGGTGTTCCAGTCAAAGCTGAAGTTCTGCCCGGGTACGGAGCGCATGACTTTCACTATGCGTTGGAAGTACTTCTTGAAGTTCGCGGGATCTTTGAGTGCGCTCCACCGGTACCAGGTTCCGTCGGACTCCCACCCAAGTCGAATGATTGCGTCCCTTTGTCCGCCTGCGACGAGCTTCTGGGCGTAGCTCTTGAAGTTGGCGTCAAACTTGCCAGCAGCGCCCTGAGCAAGCGTTCCGCCCGAGTTCATGAGCATCGGCACAGCCAACGAGATACGACGATTGTCGGACTTCCGTACTCGGATAACCCACTCAAGCGTCTCATTGGCGTCGGCCCAACTCGACCTCTGCAGGAAATGAACTGCCACTCCGATGTCGCCACCAAACCACTTCTCATACTTGGCGATAGCCGAGGTTTTCGAACCGCCACCCAGGTATACGCCCATGCTGCTGTTCGAGCCAGCGCTCGCCTGCGACTGTGACGATACGGACGCGAGGAGCAGCGCAACTAGGACAGTACTGAGAAAGCCAGACAGAAGGCGGCGAAACGACATTGTTGATTCCTGCGGGAGACGGCGACTGCAGGTACCCTAGCACCAATGACCTGGATTGTTGCGACAACATTACAATGTTACGAAAGGCCTGCAGCAACGACACCGGGTCCGACCGGCCGGATCGGCGTAGACGCGCGCCCATCGGGCAGCACCGTATGACCGCACCAGTATTGGTTACTGGCTCCAATCGCTCAGGCACGACGTGGGTCGGCGAAATGCTCTGCGGCTCAGAAGAACTGGCCTACGTACACGAAGCATTCAATGCTACGAACTGGCCACAACTGCTCAATGCAGACCTCGCGGGCCACTACGTCTACGTCTGCGAAGAAAACGAAGCTGCGTACCAGGCTGCCCTAGAGCAGTTGCTCGAACTCCGCATGCCAGTTGCACGTAACCTTCGTACGTTCTCAAGGCCCCTTGACCCGGTACGACTCGCCCGTGAGACCCTCAAGATGATGAGGTCGCGTCAGCGCCGCGTGCCGGTGTTGCTCAAGGACCCGATCGCATTCTTCTCTACTGAGTGGCTCGTCGATCGCTTTGAGTTCAGACCTGTCATACTCGTCCGCCATCCAGCAGGGTTCGCGTCGAGTCTCATTCGCCTGGGCTGGGCCTACGACTTCAATGCAATGGCCTCCCAGCCGCTCCTGCTCGAACACCTGTTGAGCGACTACGCACCCGAGATCCAGCGATTCGCAGCGGAGCCACAGCCGCTCATAGACCAGGCGGTGCTGCTGTGGAGAATTTTCACCCACACTGCCGCCCGCTGGGCCGCGGACCACCCCGAATGGCACGTACTGCGCTACGAGGACGTGGCTGATGATCCCGCGCAACAGTTTCAACAACTCTACGAAGACCTTGGCCTCTCATGGACCGACACGGCGCGCCAACTCGTCAGTGACTACAGCACAGCCTCCGACCCGGACTCATCGCAGCCCAGCGGCAAAGGCGGCACGAAGCGCGACAGCGCTACAACGCGCAATATATGGACGACGCGACTCGACGAGGCCCAACTTGCCAAGATCCGCGCTGGCGTCAGCGCTGAATATCAGAGCTTCTACAGCGACGACGAGTGGCTTGTCGACTAGCTACCACGTAATCCGGCGGATCTCGCTATCTCGCCATGACTCGTCGCCGTACACCCATCGAATTCCGCGGTAGCGGGCCGAGGGCATGATCCGCAGCTCGCGGCTTTCAGAAGGAAGGGTGAAGGTCAGCTCGAAAATCTTCTCCTCGCCGGGCAGGAGACGAAATGATGAGGCCGCGAGAACTGTTGGCCCGTCAGCACCGAATCGCGGAGGCTCCCCGGACTGTACGAACTCAAGGTTCTTGGCGGCAGCCGGGAGGTTCACTGCGAGATCACCCACGTACTCACCGGCAACATCACCGACGTTCGGATACGGGCCCACGACGTAGGCGGGCTGACCCTCCAGTTCCACCTCATTCACCACTGACACAAGCAGGGTCACAGCGGTACCCTCGGGAGTAACGACCGTGTCAATCCGTGCGCTGGTGCGCGTGAAGTAGTCGAGTTTGTTGGCGCCGCGATTGAGTACAGACACAGCCAGGCTCTGCTCATCGAGGGTGCCCGCCACCTGCATGTTGTCCCAGACAGACTGCAGCTCAGGATCCTCGGACCAGATCATCAGGTGGCGTCCCGCGGGAATCACTCTGGCCCGGTTAGCGAGCGATACCAGGTCAAGGTCAGCGTCCAGAATCTGCAGTAGCGCCAAACCGGCAACCAGACTCAAGTCGTCGCGACGATCACTCTGATCCTCGATTCCCTGATACTGGCCATTGAGCAGGTACTGCAGCATCTCGTCGGTATCCCGCGCTGAGCCGCCGATGGACAACGCACCGGTGGACTCGGTGAAGGTTGCTATCGCTATTGGATCCAACAGCAGTACCCCGTCGAGATCATCTCCAGGATGTGTTGCCTCCCACATCGCCACAGCCTGCTCGGCCGCGACATCAAAGCGTGGGGACATTGCGAGGTTTCGGTATTCACCAGAAGGTGACGTGAAGCCCCAGTTCTCCTCATAGTCGGCATCGATCACCTGCAGGCTTCCGAGCTCAGGGTTGACCGACCAACTGGGCACCATGTCGCCCAGCTCGATCTCACCGTTCTCTGCACTTATACGCCCGAGACTCAAGAACATTCCTGAGCCGGCACGCATTTCGGCATTGTTAGCCGCTATCAGCAGGTACTCAGACGGCCCTTCGAGCACTACTTGGAGCGCTCCAAATGCCTGCAATGCATTGTCGACGCGGGCGGCCGAATCATCGAGCTCTTCCTTCAGATCCTGCCTCGCGTCCTTCAAAGGGCCCCAAAGACCATCTGACGGACCGAGATCTGTGGCCGCGAGGTCGCTACTCAGGTCGTCGAGAATGAAGACGCCCTGCTCGAGCACCTCTATGCGCGCTCGGCCGTTGCTCAACGGCTGATCTGTGAGCGCACCGAGCTCGGCAATTCCGTCGCTGAACGAACTGCTGAGTTCGAAGCCGGCTTGGCTGAGTTGACGCGACGACTTTAGCTGCGTGCCAATCACCGGCAACCAACCCACAGGGGTCATCCACGGGCGTGATAAGTGAGCGTTTGCGGTACGGAACGAAGCCTCGGCCTCGGCAAGCTCAGGGACCTCTCCGCCGCGAATCAGCTCGACCGGGTCATCGAGCCTCAGACGATTGATGGAGCCCTGACCTGATCTTGCTGCGTCCAAGGCCTGGAAGAGGCTGTAGCCAACGAGCACGAACCAGACAAGGAGCACCGGGACGAGTACTCGGACGCTGATGCGCATTGCACGAACGAGAGAGCTCTCATCCCCGTCGAAATACTCCGCACCTGGCGGCGTATCAGTAGGTTCTCCTTCGTAAGTCATTGCAGAGAAAATACCGTGTGCGTCGCCTCAGACTTGGTCACGAAGGCATAATTCTTGCCAGCTCGGCGGTGAGTTCGCCAATTTCGTCTGCCGCTCGACGGTAGTGGCGTGCGCTCTGACCATACGGGTCACGAATATCCTCGCCGTCAAAGCTCCCGCGGAGCTCCTGGGGGACCCGTGGTCCATGCGCAGCCTTCACCCAGGTGTTGAACCCAACGGCATTTGAGTGGTCCGTCGGTTCGGCGCGTCGGACAAACTCTACGAGCGTGAACGTCCGAGCGTATAGCTCAACATCACTTTCGACCACCCACCTCACATGCTCACGGGCCATGCAGAGTATGAGGTCAGACCCTCCAAGTATCTCCGGGGTTGCGAGCCGACTTCGGTGCCCGGAGATGTCTAGGCCCAGCTTCTGCATTGTGCGCAGGGCGTGACGAGGAGACTCTCTTCCGCCGAGGTCGGTAGTGCCAGCTGAACTCAACGTTGCGTCAGTCGACTGGGTCGCCAGGTCGCGGCGCAGCAGCGCCTCACCCATTGGTGACCTGCAAATGTTGCCAGTACAGATAATCAGAATGCTCGCCACTCATTGCTCCTGTGCGCGGTCAATCAAATCTACACTTCGAATCACATCCCGATCTCTGATCCGCAACCGCCGAAGGAACGAAATGGCCTGCCCCATATGCGCAAGGAACGATCTCCGTCGGGTCGCGCAGCTCAACAACCTTCCTACGCTGTGCAACGTGCTCTGGTCTTCGGCCTCAGAAGCAGCCGCAGCGCCTGTTGGAGATCTTCACCTCACCGTCTGTGCACATTGTGGGCTGTTGTTCAACGCCGCCTTCGATCCGGACCTTGACGACTACTCCCCCGCCTATGACAACTCACTTCATCACTCACCACGGTTCCAGGATTTCGCTCAGGAACTCGTCACCAGACTGGTGAGTCGCTACAACCTCAACGGCCGCAGTGTGGTCGAGATCGGCAGCGGTAGCGCTGACTTTTTGGACCTGCTGTGCGAGGCTGCTGCCTGCACGGCAATCGGCTACGACCCCAGTTACGATCCAAGCAGGGCCCGTGACGGTGCTCGCGACGGCTCCCGGGTGGAGATAATCGGTGACTACTACCCGGTCGATCGTGAAATCCAGGCAGCGCTGGTTATCTGCCAACACGTGCTGGAGCATGTCCCAGCCCCGCTCGACCTCGTGAGCGGAGTGCGCAGTTCCATGGGCGACCGCACGGACGTGGCTGCCTACTTTGAAGTGCCCGACGCCACCTACATGCTCGAGGCTCCAGCGATCTGGGATCTCATTTATGAGCATGTCTCATACTTCTCAGAACCGACGCTTCGATACCTGTTTGAGCGCGCTGGCTTCAGCATCGAAGACTCTGGACGAGCTTTTGGTGACCAGTATCTCTGGATCGAGGCGCGACCGGCACCTCCGGCGGAGGCAAGGCCCAACGAGCGCGAGGTCGCTCGGATCCTCAACTTGAGTCAAGACTTTGGTGATCGCCTCACCGATCGCGTCTCGTTCTGGGAGAAGCGACTTGAAGAACTCTGTGCTGATGGACCGGTGGCCCTGTGGGGCGCTGGCTCAAAAGGCGTCACCTTCTTGAACATCGTCCAGGGGGCAGATCAGGTGCAATGGGTGATCGACATCAACCCGAACAAGTGGGGCAAGTTTGTCCCTGGCACAGGACAACCGGTCGTAGAACCCAAAAACCTGGGACCCGAAGGCCCCAGGCATGTATTGGTCATGAATCCGCTTTACGCCGACGAGATTCAAGAGAACCTCACCGCACTCGGATATGAGTGTTCAGTACACGTGGTCTGAACCGAGTTGCGTTAGCCGCAGTACCAGTCGCTTGGACAGTTCCAACCCGAAGGCTTCTTGAGGCGGTAACCAGGAGCAACCACGACGACCTCGACTTTAATATCGAGAGGCACCATCGCACTTGCGTTACCCGGGACGCAGAAGCTGCCACAGCGCTTGTCCATTGGCAGGTAGCTCACGCCGTTGCGGGTGACCTTGTGCATTACCCGGACGATGGATGGGGTCTGGGACCAGTCCCATACTCCGTTCAACTTCCACCAAGTGGCTGGTGCGCCGAGGTCACGGTAGAAGGTACCGGTTCCGGTAAAGGTCAAGAGCTTGTTGTTTGAACAGGTCTCGAACTTGTTCCGCTGAGCGGAGGTGTGGCGCCACATACAGACCTGGGCGCCGAACTTCTCGTTGTTCTTCTTGTTCAGCACCGTGTACTTCATGTACACACGACCATTGGAGTAGTTCGTCGGGGAACGCCAGTTACCCGGACCACTGGTGTTCGGCTCGGCATAGCTGTTGGCCGTTTGGGTCATGGTCTGGTTGAAGAAAGTGAACTGCTTGCTCGAACTTGTCGGCCAACTGGGCTTCACCGGGCTGTTCAGCGGGGCACCGCCGCCGCCGCCACCGTTGCCGCCACCGCCGCCGCCACCACCAACGGTAGAGGACGTCGTCGGAGGCTTAGTTGTCGAGGTAGGAGGCTTGGGCTTCGTGGTCGCAGTCGGAGCTGGATCAGGAGCCCCGCCATTGATGATCGCCAACTGCTCAGCCCTCATGGCCTTGTTTGCTGCGATTGCGGCCGTCTTACAGGCCTCCTTGCGAGCGGCTGTTCCGCTGACACCCTCACGAGCAGAACGACAAGCCGCCACAGCAGCGTCAGCGCGCTCCTGCTTCAGGATTGGATCGTTAATGTCTGTCGGGTAGTTGTTTGGCGTACTGGTGGTCGGCGCTCCACCCCTGATGATGGCCAGCTGCTCAGCCTTCTTGGCCTTGTATGCAGCAGAAGATGCCGACTTGCACGCCTCTTGGCGCGCGGCTGTTCCGCTGACGCCATCACGGGCGGCACGACACGCGGCCAGAGCAGCAGCATCGCGCTCTGCTTCCAGCGCGGGATCATTGATGTCAGTAGGGCTATTTACAGCGCTGCTGGCGCCTACACTGACGACGAAGAGACCGGCGACCAGCGATAGCGCTAGCACGATCCTCAGTAGTTGCTTCATTTGCATCCTCTAGGGCCTTCATGCACCACGCCGAAGGCTCAACAATTGATTACAGAGTGACTATCATTCGTAGTCTAGTCGTAACAATCGAGGAATCAAGGCAGGCGTACCGGCGCCCAGCAGTCCGTGGACCCACATCTTGGGCATCTGTGCAGACCAGGACCGTAAGTCGGACCGGGCAGCAAAGACCTACAGTTCCTGCAGTTTGCGGTTCTTGGAGGTCGCGAGGAACAGTCCACCGAGTGCCACAGCGGCGAAGCCGCCCATGGTCATCACGAGGATATCGCCACCGGTCACAGGCAGCGATCCACCGCCGTCGCTGTTGTCTGTTGAGGACGCCGCGACCGTGGTCGTTGACTCCTCAGTCGTGGTTGTCACCTGTGCAGTCGTAGTGACGTCCACGGTCGTTGTCGTGTCCTCGACGACCGAGGTGCTGGTCGGGTTGGTCCCGCTGGATGTCGTTGTACAGGACGGATAGCAGCCATCGTCGCTCGCCGCGCCGCTAGGTACTGCGAACAGGAAGCCCAGCGCCACCGCCAATAGTGCGGCGACCACAAACT
>CAYUOD010000023.1:0-15470 GCA_964446225.1 uncultured Acidimicrobiales bacterium
ACCAGGGGCTCATTGGTCTTGCCATCAACCCCGAGGGCACCTACCTCTACGTGCACCACACACGCATGAACGGCGACAATGAGATCCTGGCTTACCCGATCATCGACGACCGGCCCGTGGAGGACGAGGGCAAGTCGGTGCTCATCGTCGAGCAGCTCCACTCAATGCACAACGGTGGTTCGATAGCATTCGACAGCACCGGGGCACTGTGGCTCTCCGTTGGTGACGGCGGGCTGCTTGGAAATCCCTTCCAGACGGGACAGGACCCCACCACGCTGCTCGGCGGCATCGCCCGGTACGCCGTCAATCCTGATGACCCGACCGACATCCAACCCCATCCTGATAATCCCTTCTTCGGCACCCCAGATGGCGACGACGCGCTGTTTGCATACGGGCTACGCAATCCGTTCCGATTCAGCATCGACGCCGAGACAGACGAGATTTGGCTCGGCGATGTCGGGCAGCAGTGCGTTGAGGAGATCGACGTCCTCACACCATCCGACGGCGGGGCCAATCTTGGCTGGAACGTGTTTGAGGGGAACCGCCCGTTCCTTGGCGAACTCGAGGGTGAGCACTTCGCTCCAGCCTTCACCTATGAGAGGGCCAACGGTTACTGCGCGGTCGTTGGAGGTCTCGTCTACCGCGGAGGCCAACTCGGCGACGCTGAGGGCTACTACCTGTTTGGAGATCTCTGCCGGCAGAACGTGCTCGTGCTCGCGCAAGATTTCAGCGAGGCATGGGAGAGCTCTGCGCGAATTCCCCGACTGGTGTCACTGAGGACGGCCCCGAATGGACGACTGTTCGGCGTATCCATTGAGGGCGGAATCTACGAGGTAACGCTGCGCGCCTGATCGGCTCTACGCTCGGCCTGCATGCAGCTCTTCAACAACACAGACCGCAGGATCCTGCATCTTGCGGTTCCCGCGTTCGGGGCGCTCATAGCGGAGCCGCTGTATGTCCTGACCGACACCGCGATCGTTGGCCATATCGGTACGGACGAGCTCGCCGGTCTGGCGATCGCCGCGTCCATTCTCGTGACCGGATTCGCGATGATGATCTTTCTCGCCTACGGCACAACCGGCATGGTCGCCCGGGCACGCGGAGCTGGCGATACCTCAGGTGGCATCCAAATCGGACTCCAAGGTGTTTGGCTGGCTGCTGGCTGCGGTCTGGTGCTAGCCGGACTCGGTGCGATCTTCGCAGAATCCCTCGTCGGCGTATTTGGGGCGAGCGCTGAGGTCACCGAGTTCGCCCTCACCTACCTGCGCATCAGTCTGATCGGCTTTCCCGGGCTACTCATCTCCACGGCCGCAATCGGGTTTCTGCGGGGCATACAAGACACACGGACACCGCTCATTCTGGCGGCGACCACAGTCATCGCGAACGCAGTCATCGAAGTCGTCTTCGTGTTTGGGCTCGACTGGGGCATCGCAGGCTCGGCCTGGTCAACCGTCATTGTGCAGTTGGTAGCAGCGGCCTGGATGATTCGTCTTCTGTACGCAGCGAGCATCAGCCATCAGATCCCGCTGGGGCCGGATCTGGTATTGCTGCGGCGCTATCTGCATGTCGGCGCCTACCTGTTCGTGCGGACGTCTATGATGCGCGCCGCTTTCCTTCTCTCTGTGCTTCTGGCCGCTCGACTCTCTACGCCAGAACTGGCTGCCCATCAGATTGGCCTCGAGGTCTATACGGCTATCGCCCTCGCCCTGGACGCGGTTGCGATCGCAGGTCAGGCGCTCATCGGCGAGACCCTCGGCGCGGGCAATCCTGAAGGCGCCAGACGGCTAGTACGACGAATGACGCTGTGGGGAATCGCTACCGGATCCATCGCGATGCTGGTGCTACTGGCCGTGCACGCCATTGTGCCCGGCGTGTTTTCTGCAGACCCGCAGGTCCAGGAGAGCGTGCGCTCGTTGCTCTTCATCTTCGCCTTCGCTCAGCCCGTAGCGGGACTGGTCTTCGCGCTGGACGGTGTACTCATCGGAGCCGGCGACCTGCGCTATCTGGCCCTAGCCAGTATCGCGACCGTGCTTCCGTTTGCGCTCCTGGCGCTGTCGGTACCGGCGACACTGGTGTGGCTCTGGGTGGCACTCGTTGCCTACCTCGTGTTCAGAGCAGTCTCACTCGTCGCCAGGGTTTGGGGCGACGGCTGGATCATTCTGGGTGAGTGACCGTCCCCGTTCTCGCATGAAGCGCACGAGGGCACCCACGAGGCCCGCTCCGACGAGCATTCCGATGACAAGAATCCACAACCCAGAGTCGTCAATTGTGGCCTGCAGGTAGAGCAGTACGAAGATCCACAACAATGATGCGGCCACAACCACCAGAACAAGCGAAATGAGTTCCCATAGGCTCCGGATTCCTCGCATGGCACCAGGGTACCGAAACTGCGGAGGGCCGGTGAGGTGTTACCTCATCGCTCTAGGCACGATGGGGTGACGCCTCACCGGCGGAATCAGGCGGGAATCTCGATGGCGAACATCAGCTGATTGAGGTCCTCGGTGGGCGTGTCGAGCGACAAGGTCACCTCAACGAACGAGCCATGCTCGACCCAGGACACGATGCGGAGGCCGTCCTGAAGTCCGACCACGACCTCGCGGCCGTTGAAGGTCACCGCCTCAGCATCTGGCAGTGAGAAACGCTGGGCCAGACGCTGTCGAGCGGTACCGTCATTAAGGGCCTGCACCAGTACCTCGCCCTCGGGTGAGGCAATCACGATCTCTTCGAACTGGGCTCCATCAGTCCCGCCTACTCGGCGCACGCTGGTCTGGGACCAGCCGTCAGGCAGCTCACCCAGCCGTACGAGATTGGTCGCCGATTCGCTGCCGCCGTTGCCTGGCGGAGTGGACTCTCCGATGCGACCATCAAGGTCTCTTGCGAGGTCAATGGGCACAGCAAAGCCGAGGCCGTCGCTGCCTCCGCTGCGAGTCGCGATAGCTGTATTGATGCCAATGACCGCACCGTCTCGATCAAGCAGCGGTCCGCCCGAGTTACCCGGATTAATCGCCGCATCAGTCTGGATGAGGCCTATCAGACTTGCTCCACTCACCGTCAGGTCTCGGCCCAAAGCACTCACGATTCCCGTAGTCACCGTCTGATCGAACCCAAGTGGGCTTCCGACAGCAACAACAAACTGCCCGACGCGAACACCCTCAATGTCAGCAACTGGGGCTGCAACAAGATTGTCCGCCTCGATACCGATTATTGCGAGGTCGTTCGCCTCATCGACCGCAAGGACCTGGCCGGGAACCTCTCGGCCGTCATTCAGACTCACCGTGAGATCGCCCGCGCCAGCCACTACATGAGCCGCGGTGAAGATCCGACCATTCTCAGCATCGTAAATAACGCCGGATCCAAGGCCGCGAGAGTGCTGCAACTGAACAACGGACGGCAGGATCTGCTCAGCCAGATCAGCGACGGGCTCGACGCCAGCGACCGGAGGCTGTGCGGCCGCCTCGGGGACCGGATTTAGTGCCTCGCTCGGAGCGAGCGCACCCTGCGTCACCGACTCCGGACTCTGCTGGCCGAAGAACCAGCCGCTACCTGCGGCTGCAGCCACGGCAAGAAGGATCAACAAGACCCACGCCCAACGTTTCGGCTTCTTCTCGATCTCGACGGTTTCCTCGGTGACATCCGGCTCTGGCGGCATGTACATGGGCTCTGTCCGCCATGTTGGCATCTGCGTTTCGGTTGTCATTGGAGTCTCCTGTGGCGAGTGTTGCCTTGAGACTACGAAACCGGGTGTCAAGCCAATGTAAAGGGATCCAGGTGAGGCGCAGAGCCCGACGCCTGGTCCTCGGAGGCCGGAAACCACATCACAAAGGTGCTCCGCTCCTCGTGCGCCACGACGCAGGCAGCGCCCCGATGCGCCTCTGCCACCTGGCGCACAATTGCAAGGCCCAGTCCGCTGCCCGGGTGGTCGTCATCTCCGCGGACATTACGACCAAACACCGTCGGGACGAGCTCCTCAGGAATACCGGGGCCCTCATCCGCCACAGCTAACCAGATCCAACCCGAGAACTCGCCGCACCCGACCGTCACCGTGGAGCGGCTCGGGGCCAATCGCAGCGCGTTGTCGAGCAAATTCACCAATGAACGCTGAATTGCGTCGAGCTGACCGGCGATTGTCACGTCACCGCCTATCTGATTAATGCGAATGTTCCTCTGCGCCGCTCGTTCGTAGTGCTGCACAACAACATGATCGATGAGATCAGCGAGAACGATATCCACCTGCTCATCAGTGATCTGGCCGTGTCTGGCATATTGAAGCTGAGCCTCGACCAGAGTCCTGAGCCGACGAAGTCCGCGCCGCGCGGCCTCAAGGCGTTCGTCCTCGCCGTCGGTGCTCGCGATTGCGACATCCAGATTCGTAGTGGCCACAGCAAGCGGATTGCGGAGTTCGTGAGCCGTCTCCTCGAGGAACCTGCGCTGAGCGTCAGCCCCCGCTTCGAGACGGTCCAGCATGCCATCGAACGTGTCAGCGAGATGCTTCAGTTCATCGTCTGGACCTTCAAGATGGATGCGTTGAGACAGGTCTGTGGCCTGGATCTGTGTGGCCACATCGGTGATGGACTGCACAGGCCGCAGCATACGACCAGCCACAACCCAACCCACGAGAATGCTTGCTGGAAAGAGCGCGCCGAGCGCGAGAAATGAGACCCAGCGGAGTTGGTCCAGAGTGCGTTCGTTGACCTGCTGCTCGAACTCGTTGAAGACCGTGACTTCGCGCTCGGTGAAGACCACGACACCTGGTCTTATCGCCTGAGCCGTGACGATCTGACTTGTCATCGGCTCACCCGAAACAGACCGGGCCAAAAGAACATAAATGCCGCCGATAAGGAGCGCTGCGAGGCCGAACAGCACGAGCGAGTACCACAGTGACAGCCGGAACCGTAACGACCCCACTAGGTAACCAACCGGTAGCCGACGCCGACCACGGTCTCGATGACCTGGCCGCCAGCGGCGCCAGGGAGCTTGCGACGCAGGTTTGAGACCGTCACCCGCACAACGTGGCTAAACGGGTCAGCGTTCTCGTCCCAAACGTGATCCAGAAGTTCCTCAGATGAGAGCACCTCGTTGGGATGCAGCATGAAGTAACGCAACAAGGCGAACTCCTTCGCGGACAGCGCCAGCGGGCTGCCGGCAAGCTCCACGCTATGCGAGGCTTCGTCCATGTTCAGGTCGCCAACGACCAACTCGGCGCTCGTCTGTGACGTGTCTCGCCTGAGTAGTGCCCGGACGCGGGCCGTGAGTTCGCCCAGATCGAAGGGTTTCACCAGGTAGTCGTCGGCCCCGATGTCGAGACCACTTATGCGGTCCTCGACACTGTCTCTGGCGGTCACCATCAGCACCCTGGCAGAGCTTGAAGTCGCGTTACCACCAGCCCTCAGTGACGCACACACGACAGATCCGTCGCGGTCGCCAACACCCAGGTCCAGTGTGATGAGGTCGTACTCGGTGAGCGCGATCTGCTCAAGTGCCTGCTCAACAGTGAGTGCCACATCGACCGCGTAGCCCTCCGACCGTAAGCCGGCGGCAATCGCTTCAGCGAGATCGGCCTCATCCTCAACGATCAGCAGCCGCATGGTTCGAACTAACCTCGCCGCTCCCGCAGCAGCGCGGTGACCGCTTTGCCATCCGCTTGGCCGCGTGTCGCCTTCATGACCTTGCCCACGAAGAAGCCGGCGAGTTTCTCTTCGCCGCCACAGAAGCGCGACCAGTCGTCAGGGTTCTCAGCGATTGCAGCATCAACGGCATCGGCCAGAACGTCGCCGCCCATTGCCTCAAAGCCGTGTGCCTCAGCAATCTCCTTGGGGCCGTTCCCGGTCTCGATCATCTCTGCGATGACCTGCTTAGCCTGGGTCGCAGTTAGCGCGCCCGCGGTTTCCATCTGCACGAATGCAGCCAGATTCGCGGGGCTCAGGTCGCCGGACTTGGCGTCAGACATGTTGTTGTTCGCGTGCACGAGCAGCCGCTTCGCATCGGCGCCAGCGGCCAGCGCTTCGCTGAGCAGTCCATCCAAGCCACGGGACACAACGAGTGCGCAGTCCACAGCCTCAACTGCAAAAGCATCCGCAAGATCGGAACGACGTCTGGCCGGCAGTACCGGCAACTCGCCGCGCACTCGCTCGATCCAAGCATCACCCGGGTTCAGAGGCACCAGATCTGGCTCGGTGAAGTAGCGGTAGTCGTGGGCCTCTTCTTTGGAACGCATCGAGGAAGTACGGCCCGAGGCCTCGTCCCAGTGGCGCGTCTCCTGGTGCGGCTCAGCGCCGTTCTCATAGAGGTCAACATGTCGGCGTGCTTCGTACTCGATGGCTCGGCCCACGCTCCTGATGGAGTTGAGGTTCTTCACCTCGCAGCGGGTGCGTAGCTCTGTGCTGCCAATGGGGCGCACAGACACGTTGGCATCGACACGCATCGAGCCCTCTTCCATGCGGGCGTCGCTGACCGCTGTGGCCAGAAGGATGTCACGGAGTTCATCCACGTAGGCACGGGCTTGCGCGGGGTCGCGGATGTGAGGGTGACTCACGATCTCAAGCAGCGGAACGCCAGACCGGTTGTAGTCCACGAGCGCATAGTCAGCGTCGTTGATGCGACCCACTCCGCCCATGTGTGTGGTCTTGCCAGTGTCCTCTTCGAGGTGGGCTCGCTCGATACCGACGACGAATCCGTCAGGCAGCGTGAGCTTTCCCTCGTTGCAGATCGGGAGGTCGTACTGGCTGATCTGGAAGTCCTTGGGCATGTCCGGATAGAAGTAGTTCTTGCGGTGAAACGTGGATGGCCGGATCTCGCAATCGAGGGCCAGTCCGAGCCGAATCGCAAGCTCGACCGCCTGCTTGTTGAGCACCGGCAACGCGCCGGGCATGCCGGTACAGACCGGCGTTACGTTCGTGTTCGGATCATCACCAAACTTGTTCGGTGCATGGCTGAACAGCTTGCTCTTGGTCTCAAGCTCGACGTGCACCTCGAGGCCGACAACAAGCTCGTAACCCTCGTGGGTCCAGTAGGTGGTCATGCTGCACCTCCCAGGCTGTTCGCCGCATTCTCGAGGACCTGCGCCGCTCTGAACATCCGCTGTTCGCCCAGCGCCGGGGCCAGCACCTGTACGCCCACGGGCAAGCCGTCGTCGCCCGTTCCGTACGGCACCGACATGGCCGGGTCACCTGAGAGATTGGATGGAATCGTGAAGACGTCGCAGGCATACATCGCCAGTGGATCGTCGACAAGTTCACCCAGCTTGAAGGCCGTTGAGTTCGTCGTGGGCGAGATGAGCAGGTCGAAGTCCGCGTAGGCCGCTGCGAACTCCTGAGCGACCAGTGAGCGCAGTTTCTGGGCCTTGCCGTAGTAGGCGTCGTAGTAACCGGCCGACAGAGCGAACGTGCCGAGCATGATGCGGGCCTTCACCTCGTCGCCGAAACCGGCGGTGCGGGTGTTGATCATCATCTCCTCGGCGTTAAAGCCGTCGACACGATTGCCATAGCGCACGCCGTCGAAGCGGGACAGGTTGGATGAGGCTTCCGCAGGGGCGATGAGGTAGTAGGCGGTAAGGCCGTACTTTGCGGCCGGAACAGTTGCCTCACCAATCAACGCGCCTGCTGCCTCAAGAGCGGCAACCGCCTGATCAACCCGGGCACATACGTCCGGGTCCGCCAGATCGATCTGATCTGCGAGCACACCCACGCGGAGTCCCTCGACACCCTCGTTGAGCGTTGGAAGCACTGGTTCGTATGGCACCGGGATCGAGGTCGAGTCCAACGAGTCGTGACCCGCGATGGCATCCAGAAGCAGGGCGGCGTCGGCGACGTCAGCGGCGAATGGTCCGATCTGGTCGAACGAACTGGCGAAAGCGACCAGTCCGTAGCGAGAGACACGACCGTAGGTGGGCTTAGCGCCAACGACGCCGCAAAGAGCAGCTGGTTGGCGGATAGATCCACCGGTGTCGCTGCCGATTGCCAGCGGCGCGAACCCTGCGGCCACTGCAGCGGCAGATCCGCCAGAGGAACCGCCAGGCACACGGCTCGTGTCGAGAGGATTCTTCGTTGGGCCGAACGCGGAGTTCTCCGTTGATGAGCCCATGGCGAACTCGTCCAGATTGGTCTTGCCGACGGCTACCGCACCGGATGCGGTGAGCATTTCAACGACCGTGGCATCGTAGGGCGGGACCCATCCTTCAAGGATTTTCGAAGAGCAGGTCGTCGGAATGCCGCGGGTGCACATGTTGTCTTTGAGAGCGAGGGGCACGCCAGCCAGCGGTCCTGGATCCTCGCCTGCGGCAACTTTCGCGTCTACCGCCGCGGCCTGGGCCAGAGCGTGCTCGGTTGTAACCAGATTGAATGCGTGTATCTCGCCGTCGCGATCGGCGATGCGGGCCAGATGGCTCTCGGTGACCTCTAGGGCCGAGCGCTCGCCTGCACGCACCTGGCGCGCTATTTCTACTGCGGACTCGCTCACTATGCCTCTCCCATGATCGGGGGAACGCGGAATCGATCTGACTCGACAGCAGGAGCACTGGCGAGGAGTTCGTCGCGATCGAGTGTCTCGCCGGGCTCATCCTCTCGCAGCACATTCTCGAGTGCGTAGGGCATGACCCGGTCCGGCAGTTCGCTCACATCGAGCGCATCCATGTCGGAGGCGTGCTCGAGCACGGCGCCGAGGTGGCCTGTAAAATGCTCCAGTTCCGGCTCGGTAAGACGGAGTCGAGCGAGCTCAGCAACCTTGCTGACCTGCTCCTTTGTCATTCGTTCACTCATGCTGTGACCTTCGCTACGAAGTCCGCAGACTTCTCAAACACAGCCTCTGCGTCGTAGTCCTGGGTGATCACGTGGTAGCTCCGCTCGTACGTCACACGTTCGACCGGACCCGCGACGACCGAGGCCAGAAAGTCGCTGTTCTCGGGCTCTACAACATGATCCTGAGTGCTGTTGAGAATCAGCACCGGACAGCTGATCTTCGGAATATCTGGTTGCATCGCACTGATCCCGGAGAAGAGGCTGAGCAACTGTGCCAGCGGTGTTCCGTCATAGGCGACCTCAGCGACATCTGGCTTCGCGATGTCACTACCCAAGGCCGGAAAGACCGACTCACCTGCAGCCAATGTGTCCTTGACGAGCGTGACTATCGCTGGGTCCATTTCCTTCACGACAGCGTTGATCGCGATAATGCCAGCCAAGTCCGCGACCTGCGTAGCCAACCAGACAGTGAGGGCTCCACCCATGGAAAGTCCAGCGACAACCACCTTGTCGGTACGTGCGGCGAGCTTCTCGTAGGCCCTCATCGTGTCCGCGGTCCAGTCGGCCCAGGTGGTGGTCTGCATGTCGTTGATATGCGTGCCATGGCCGCTGAGCAGCGGCAACTCGACGGAGTAGCCAGCAGCGGCCATGGTCTGTGCGAAACCGCGCATAGACGAGGGGCTACCGGTGAATCCGTGCAACGCAAGGACACCAATCTCGGAGCCCTCGGCTGAGAACGGCTCAGCGCCTCTTAGGACGTCAGTCATGTTGCTATGCCTCTTTGTTCATCAGTAGGGATCGTGGGGACCCAGTGGATTTTGCCACCAATCATCTGGTGCAGCGTCCCAGCCCTGAACAGGGAGCGGGAAGATGCAGTCCACAGGACAGGGCTCGATGCACTTATTGCAGCCCGAACAGAGCTCGGGAATGATTATTACGTCAATGTCATGGTTGAAAATGGCGCCGAACTGCGGTGGACAGTACCGAATACACGTGTCGCAATTGATACAGATCGACATATCAATGTACAGCGGAGCGGCCTTCCACTTCGCGTTGCGCTCGCGTTTATCTATGCGGACATCTCTGGGCGTCGGGGACACACATCAATCCTAGAGTGCTGTGCGATTCGTGCCCCAACCCCTACCTGGGTGCCCGCGGTCCGGTGAACCCAGCCGAGGAGTACTTTTGTGGCCATGGCACGCAACATGAGTGAGGCAGATGTCCGCGACTTTATGGGCACCGGTTCTCGTACCGGCAAACTCTCTACGGTGCGCAGCAACGGGACCCCACATGTTGCGCCGGTCTGGTTTGCGTTCGACGACATAAACGGTGACCTGGTATTTGTCACACACGAGAATTCACTGAAGGCCCGTAACCTACGCCGCCAGCCCGCCGTGAGCATCCTGGTGGATATGGAGGAGATGCCGTTCGCGTGGGCCCGACTGGATGGAGTCGCAACGACGCAGCGCTACGAACAGGACCCCGCCGTCATGTTGGAGTGGGCCCATGCGACCTGTGAACGCTACGTCGGTTCAGACGCAGCGGACCTGTTCGCCAGCCGCAACGCCGTAGCTGGCGAGTTGCTCGTGCGAGTTCGGCCTACCCGCCTCGTGGGCCAGTTCGGCGTAGCCGACTAGTTTGAGTCCACGACCCGACCCAAGGCACCGCATGCGTCACAGATTTCTCTCCGCCGAGTGGCTCGAAGCCGTGGAGGAGCTCCGCAAGGATCAGCCTGAGTTCATCTCGACCGGTCCCCAGCTGCGTATGAACGTCAAGATCAGCGGCCATCCCTTCGGGGATGCGCCCCTGCGGCTGCACCTCGACAACGCCCAGGGCCGACTGCTCTTCGGCAGCGGTGCACTCGAGGGTCCGGACCTCGTGCTCTCGACGACCTACGACATCGCCTGGGACCTGTTCTTGGAGCAGGAGCCTGAGGGTGTCATGGAAGCATTCATGATCGGAGACATCATGCTGCAGGGGGACGTCGTCAAGCTCATCGCCGCCTTCGCGCGCCAAGACGCCTCAGCGCAGACACTGGATCTCATGGACAAGGTCGTGGGCGTCACCGACCTCAATCCTGAAGGTCCCTAAGACGCGCAGAGAGACGCCCGCTCGGGGCGCCCCTCCTGGCATCCTCATGATGTGATTAGTGGCTACTGGCTGCAGTGAGTGAGCCAGTTCACCTCATCTGCGTCGTAGAAGAAGTGGGCATTGAGAGTCTGAGTCTCGCCGGCCACATCCGCTGAGAGCTCGACAGGCCAGGCATTCGGCAACTGCCACGGGCCGGCATCCGTCTCGTAGCTGTACTCGGTAAGTTCCCCGACCGATACAAGCTGCACGTTCTGGATCGAACCGACTGTTGCTGCCACATAGTTTTCACACGCCTGCTGGCCGTGTGCCTCGATGGCCACAGGATGCAGAGCATCAACCAGGAAGTCGACGTCCCCGGTTGCCTGTGCAGCGCTGAATTCGGCAACGAAGCTCGAAGTGGCTTCAAAGACGTCAGTGCGGCTCAGCGGCAGATCGCCAGTGCCAGTGCCGGCTTCGTCGGTGTTGGTGGGCAGGTAGGCGCCGTCGATTTCGGTGTCTTCCCCGATCAACATGTACCCCTCAAGACTGCCGGGGTTCTCTCTGAGGGTCTCACAAAGGGGGTTCGTATCCAGAGGTCCCTCTGAGCTGGTCACAGAGAACGGGCCTGACCAAGCATCGTTGAAACCGGACCAGAGGTCGGTAACGGTTCCGTCGGCTGCGGTGTGCGTCAGAGCGGTGATCTGCTTGTCTCCGTAGCTGTCGATGGGGAGGTCCAGGAAGAGCGGTCCACCCTCGAAGGGGCCGCTGAGCACAGGAGCACCGCCGTTGATGCCGTCACCGGTGACGGTGATGATCCCAGGAGGACCCGAGAGCCAGAAACCACCCTCGACATAGCTCGGATCATCTGGAAACTCGCTTGAAGGCTCATGCACGACCGCTGGGCACACCAGCTGTGCACGAGGCATGTAGCTTTCGTCGATCCTGGGATCTCCAGCGCTGAGCAGGTAGTCGTCAAAGTCGAATGCGGAATCGTCGCACGAACCGTCACAGACTTCCTCATCGTCGAGTTCGTCGATAACGACATCGTCTTCGAGTACTACGTCCGGCAATGCCACCCCAAACTCTTCGAGGCCTCCATCCAGAGAAGGATCTTCTTCGAAGACGGGAATTTCGGCCCCAGGGTTGCCGGGGTCGTGGCCACTGCCGTTGAAGTAGGCAAAGCCGGCTCCGGCAAAAACCAGTAGGGCAATGCCGATATAGATCATTGGTCGTCGATTCATGACTGTTGTTCTCCTGATTGGGTTGGTAATCAGGAGTATGCGAAACCAGTGTGAACTCAACGTGAACTGACGACGAGCGTTGCGGCCGAAAGGCGCCGCTCTCAGCTCTCCATCCGTGAAGCGCAAGCCGGTTGTTGTTTACCGTGCCCAGTTACGCTTCACCGGATCGCCGGACAGTTGCGCTGCTGGTTGCCGGCCCAATACGGTGCTGCGGAGCATCCTCCCCATGCAACCGAAGGCGGCCAAGTGATTGAGTACGAGATCGACGTCGAGACAATCGACGGATCCATGAACACGTTTGTGGTTCACCCGGAGGAAGGTCCCCCTCGGCCGGTAGTGCTGTTCTTGATGGATGCTCCGGGCATGCGTGAAGAGCTCCGCTCGATGTGTCGTCGGCTCGCGACGGCGGGCTACTTCGTGGTGGCGCCGAATCTCTACTACCGCCAGGTCAGGCAGTACAACGTGTTTGAGAGCGGGGACAGACACAGGATGTTCGGGCTGATGTCCAGCCTCAAGAACGCGCTGGTTGTCGCTGATGCAACGTCAATTGTCGAGTGGGCTGAAGCACAAGAGTCCGCAGACACGTCCAGCATCGGAGCGGTCGGCTACTGCATGAGTGGACCGTTCACGATCCTCATCGGCGCAGCAATGCCGGATCAAGTCAAGGCGGTCGCGTCGATCCACGGCGTGGCTCTGGCAACAGAGTCGGACGACTCCCCGCACAGGAATCTCGAAGGCCTCACAGCAGAGATCTACGTGGCTAGCGCCGAGAAGGACGAGCACATCACACCCGCCGAAGTCGACAGATTCGAAGAGGCGCTGTCAGCGTCGTCCGCGACTGGCCGGGTCGAGTGGTATCCAGGCACCGAACACGGATTCTCATTCGCCGAACGTGGGGTCTACGACCAGGACGCATCCGAACGCCACTGGGAACGCCTCCACGATCTGTTCCGGCGCAACCTGTAATGACTGCGGAGGTTCTCCGGTAGGCCTCACTAGACCTTGTAGACGGTGCGCAGAATCCTGTCCATGGCCGCAGACGGAAGGATTCTTCGCAGCGCAACAGACATTGACTGAGATCGTGATCCGGCCGTGTACCGGGGGTGGGGTTTCGGGTTGTCAACGATCTTGGCGAGAAGTTCTGCGACCTGCTGTGGGTCGGCACCGTTGCGTTCGTCCTTCTCCATGACGCCAACCGCCCGCTTACACCGCGCGTCATAGGGGGACCCTGAGCCGGTCGCGACAGCGAACCTGCGGCTCTCGGTGAACGAAGTCTTGAAGTCGCCCGGTTCCACCAACACCACACTGACCCCAAAGGGAACAAGCTCCATGCGCAGCGCATCTGACATCGACTCGAGGGCGAACTTGGATGCCGAGTAGAAGCCCTGAAATGGGATGGTGACGAGTCCACCCAGCGAACTGATATTGATGATCATCCCTGAATCCTGCCCGCGCAGGGTTGGCAGTACAGCGCGACAGACTCGATGCACGCCAAAGAAGTTTGTGTCGAAGATGGCCCTTGCCTCGTCAACGGTCATATCTTCGACCGCTCCGCCGCAGCCGAGTCCGGCATTGTTGATGACGACATCGATACGACCCTCTGCGGCCAGCACATAGTTAATGGCAGCATCGACTGAGTCGTCGTCGCAGACATCCAGCGGGATCATGGCGGGAAACTCCGCTGGTCCGGTCTCGTCCGGGAATTCCGCACGGCGGCTCGTGCCGTACACGCGGTGCCCGACGCTCGCGAGATGTTCAGCGCATGCCTGACCGATACCGGACGATGCCCCCGTGATGAGTACGACCTTGCCTGCCATCAGAACCCCCAAGGTCAGCTGAGCGACGACGGTGGCCGTCACGACAGACCCTATCCAACGGTGAAGCGTCGCCTGGTTCCCTGTGAGGGAACCAGGCGACGCTTCACCGGGATTCGGGGACGAACGGCTACGAGACGAAAGCCGTAATCGCAACTATCGGTGAGTCAGGAGGATTGTCGCCGAGGCTGCCAAGGAAGTCACGATCCGAGAAGGTGAACACACCACCGTCGGCCGCAACCATGAGGTAGCCGTCACCGTAGGGAACTAGTCCGTTGATCGGCGAATTCAACTGCACGCCCTCGGCCAGCACGCCGGGCACCGAGCCCTGGAAACCAGCATCACCGAACGCGAACACACCGCCATCACAGGCGACCATCCAGTAGCCGCCACCGGTCGGCGTCGGCACCAGGCCAACGATCGGGCAGACCAGGGACCCAGCCGGCAGCACCTGCGGTATGGATCCCTTGAAGGCAGCGTCTCCAAATGAGAAGACTCCTCCGTCTGATCCAAGCATGTAGTACCCGTTGCCAGTTGCGGTTGGGGCCGAAGCCACAATCGGGCCGTTCGGCACCAGACCCAGACCTGGGAGATCGTCGAAGTGCGCGGCATCGCCGAAGGTCAGGGCACGCCCGAGATCGGTGAACACCCAGTAGCCCAGCCCCGAGGGCGTTGCGGAGATGCTGGCGACAGTCTCCCCGGTCGAAAGGGTGTCAAGGTCAACGTCACCGAAGTTTGTGGCGGAGCCGCGCACATGAACCACACCGCTCGAGTCAAGTGCCCAGAGGCCGTCACCATCGGCCCTACGGTCGAAACTGACCATCGAGACGCCGCTCGCCAAAGTAGCCGCAGCGTATGCCGGCGAGTCGCCGAACTCATAGAACGGACCGGCGCTTTCCAGCATCCAATAACCCGATTTCACGAGGCTCGGTAGGTCGAACATGTAGGCCGAGCCGGACTCGGCTCCGTCGTCGTCATCAAGCGGCGAGCCGACAATCGCGGTACTGCGATAGAGCGCGACACTCGATCCGAACACGTCATCTTCGGCCGCATCTGAAGCGACAATCTCAGCCGACTCCGTCCATGTCGTGTCACTGCGCTCGAACACGTAGACCGAGCCTGAGTCGGATGTCGCTCCGTCGGTGCCGATCGCTCCGACGACGACGCCGTCTCTGGACACCGCGACACTGGTTCCAAACGAGTCGTCTCCGGCCGCATTTGAGGCTGTCAACTTCGCCTCTTCGGCCCAGGTTGTGCCTGAGCGGGTAAACACATAGGCCGAACCCGAACCTGACGCCGTGTCGTCATCGAGAGCAGACCCCACCACGACGGTGTCCGAGAACAGGCCCACGGCGGCGCCGAACTGATCGTCGGCCGCGCCGTCAGAAGCGGTCAATATTGCCTCTTCGGTCCAAGTAGTGCCGCTGCGGGTGAACACGTAAGCCGAGCCTGCGTCCGATGCTGTCGCATCGTTGAAATTCGCACCGGCCACAACGGTGTCCGCGTCAATCGAGATGCCGACTCCGAATGAGTCTCCGGCAGCCGCATCCGAGGCGACTATCTCCTGCTCTTCGGTCCAGGTCGTGCCACTGCGTGTGAACACGTAGACAGAT
>CAYUOD010000024.1:0-3158 GCA_964446225.1 uncultured Acidimicrobiales bacterium
GGCCATCAAATGGGCCGAGCCACCCCAACCTCTCACAGGAGGATTCTGGGCGCAGCTGTGGCGTATACAGCTCAGCGGCGAGCCAGACCTCGAGGGCGAACTCGTAGCACGCGTGATGCCCGATGCAGGCGTAGGCGTCAGAGAGACCATGGTGCAATCTCATCTCGCAGAATATGGATTCTCCACCCCGGCAGTCCGGCTGAGTGCAGGACCAACCGAACAGCTGGATCTCGCATGGATGCTCATGGACCTTGCCGCCGGCGACCCGCTAATACCCAGTCTTTCTGGCGCCAGCACCCTTCTGCGACTGCCCCAGCTCTTTCGCTCGATGCCCGACACACTCGCTCTATGCGCGGCAGACCTTCACAGGATTCCAAGTGACGGTCTCGCTGAGAAGCTCAGTACTTCCGACACCACCGATGAGTTCCTTGCCACCAGGCACGACAAAGCGTTAGCGATGCATGAATCCGAACTCATCGGACTTGCCGAATCACTCATCAAGATTCGACCAGCACAGGTCGAGTCGGTGATATGCCACGGAGATCTCCATCCGGTTAATCTCCTGATGGGTCCGCAGGGATATGTCGCTCTGGACTGGTCGACCGCGCAGCTCGCTGACCCCTGCCACGATCTGGCGTTCGCTCACATGCTGTTTTGCAACCCACCGCTTGAAGCACCAGCGGCGCTCACCCCCGTCCTGCGAACTGCCGGTCGAGCGCTCGGACGCCGATTCCTCAACAGCTACGAGAAGTTCAGCGGTACCACAATCGACCAGGAACGCTTCGAATGGTTCACTCGCCTGCAGGCTCTACGGGTGTTCATAGAGATCGCCACATGGAAGCACGCTGGCGAGACAGACCTGCACAGCACACATCCGCTTCTCCTGCTTGAACCCGCACTGCGAGATCGCTACCTCGATGGTTCCTGATCGCGATGCGTACTTGCATACCAGAACGGCAGAGCAACGAGAAAGAACGCACCCAACACGTTTCCTATGGCTGCCGGAAGGATGCCCCAGGTGATCGCATCGACCCAGGAGAGCCCCGTGTCCAGGGGAATGAACAATGAGAAATAGCCCATGTTGGCTGGGCTGTGGAGGAACCCACCAGCCACAAAGACCATCACCGTGAGCAACACGACGATGTACTTACCCATGATTGTTCGGCCCATGGTGGCGAGGAAGGCAGCCATCCCGACGAGCCAGTTGGCGACCACGCCAGAGGTAACCGCCTGGAAGAATCCTTCAAGTCCCCCGACTTCCCTGTAGCGCATCTTCGCGGCAACGAGTTCAGTCAGAAGCTCTTCATAGTCGTCGCCATAGCTCTGGATGTAGTTGACGACCGTGCCCAGAATGAAGGCACCAATAAAGTTTCCAATGAACGCAAGTACCCATAGTCGAAAGACCGAGCTCCGCAGCGCGGAGAGATTCCGATTCATGAGCGTCGCTGGCAGTTCGACATTTACCTCGGTGAACAGCAGACAGCCGCTGAGAATAACGAGGAAGAAGCCGACGGAAAAGCCAAAGCCTTCCAGTAGTCGCTGCGTCGCCTCGTTCTCGTAACCGGCCGCAATCAGCGTGCTGAAGAGTGCTCCAGCGGTTATGAACGCACCCGCCATGATCGCAAGAATCATGACCTTCGTTGCCGAAAGCGACATCGACCGCTTTGCTCCGGCCTTCCCCATCTCCAGCAGCACGACCTCAGGCGCCATGTACTGCGCCTCTGGCACTACAACCTTTGGAGGCTGGTTGGACTCATCCATGTGCTTCCCGCTCTATGTCGATGGGCGGGATGGTTCTGTTGGTCGTTGGGTTCTCAGACAATGACAAGTGCTGCGTACACGGCGCCGGTGACGAGACCAAACACGCCATGTGCCAGGACCATACCCATGGGCGTCATCTTTCCATAGCCAGTCATGGCTGTGCCGGGTGCCGGCATATCTCCACTGCGGACCAGAGGGTGAGCCATATTCACCATCACTGGCATCACGCCAACCATCATGAGTCCGTGGACAAGGCCAATTGCGAGGCCAAGTCCTGCAGCAGCTGCCTCGCTGGAAGGCCCTAGGACATGAAGAATGCCGACGTGTACGAGACCAAACGCTGCACCCATCATGAGGTGCACCATGAGGCCGACGGCGTAGACAATCGCTTTGTCAGCCCGTGGCGCGATCATGGTGCCAAGTGTGCGCAACAGGTCCATGGACGTCATGCCCATGGCCTTGCCGCCATACATGACGATCAACATCGCGAGCGCCCCCACGAGGCCGGCAACGATGGCACTGCCAGCATCGAAGGTCCCCGCGAAGACTGATGCGAGAATCGGAACACTCACTGCATACTCCTCTGTACTTCCATGCTCTGGGAAGGCCCATCGAGCTGCGATTATTCCGATCACCGAAAGATTTCATCCGCCACCGCGCGTGAGGAGTAGCTGGTCACGACGCATTCCAAATGAATCGAATAGCGTAAGACCATGGGATCTCGATTGTCGCGGTACGGCGCATGGTTGGCCTGCTGCCTGAGCAGGGGTTCGCGGTCCCCGCTGGGCGAGAACGATGTCGAACTCCTCGTCGAAGAAATGGGTGAGGTTCACTACGCCGGTGGCACGTTCGTCTTCAAACAGGGTGAACCGGCCGCAAAGGTTCATGTTCTTCGCAGCGGGACGATTGAACTCTCGCGCCTACTCAACGGACGCCGCGTCATACTCCAGACTCTGCATCCGGGTGACGTCTTCGGAGACGTGCCCGCCCTGCTCGGCGAACCGGAACCCTTTGATGCCCGCGCGATGGACGACTGCACTGTGCTGTCAATGGACACCGACGCCCTTTTCACCATGCTTCAGACAAGGCCATTGGTGGCACGCCGCTGGTTCATCTCACTGGCTGAACGCATGGCCGGACTACAACAGCGCCTAGTGGATCTGCTGGCAGGAGGTATCGAGTCGCAACTGGCGTCGATTCTGCTGCGTGAGGCAGACGAGAGCGGGAAGGTGCACGCGACCCAGGGCAGCCTCGCCGACATGCTGGGCGTGCAGCGCTCAAGTGTTCAGCGGGTACTGAAGTCGCTCGAGTCAGCGGGCCTTATCGAGCAGCAGTATCGGCGCATTCAGATCGTCGACTCCGCTGGACTGCTCTCGCTGCTGTCGGAGTCACACGAA
>CAYUOD010000024.1:3258-4587 GCA_964446225.1 uncultured Acidimicrobiales bacterium
GCGCGGGCGTCTCACAACATCCTGTCCGGAATTGAGGACGCGGTTAAGCAAAGCGGACTGTCGCCGGCCCAGTTCCGACTGCTCATGACCCTGAACTTTCAGTTCTCGGACGGCGGACGAACCACAGAGGTTGCGGAGATGCTCGGAGTGCGACCACCGACACTGAGTCAGTTGCTCGACGGATCAGCGGATCTCGTACTTCGTGACCGGCGTCCACCTGATCGTCGCGTGATCTGGCTCTCCCTCACCAGCCAAGGACACGAAACCCTGTCGAAGGCGCTACCCGCCGTCCAACTGCTAGCTCAGCGTGTCGACAAGGCCCTCGGTCTACAAGGCGAACAACTCATCAATCTCCTCAACACAGCAGCAATCGCTACTCAATCACAGGACCGTCCACATGACTGAATACAACTACGAGAAGTTTGAAGCCTCCTATTACGACTTCCTCTCGTTTCCCGGACCCAAAGTCGGAGAGAAGTTTCCCAAGCTCACCTTCACCGGACTAGACGGCGACGAAATCGAGTTCTCCTCGTTCATGGGACAACGCGTCGTACTCGAGAGCGGCAGTCTCACCTGTCCCATGTACGCCAAAGACGTGGAGAAGATGCAGCTCCTCGCCGAGGAATACCCCGACACGAAGTTTCTGCTGATGTATATCCGCGAAGCGCACCCCGGATCCAAAGTCGCTGCCCACAAAACCGCAGATGACAAGGCGGCTACAGCGCGGCGCCTACAAGACACCTACGGCGAAAACCGTCAGATCCTCATCGATGATGTAGCTGGAACGGCCCATCAGTTGCTGGGCTCATTTCCGAACCTGACCTACCTGATCGATGAGCAGGGCGTAGTCACCTGGCGAACGAGTTGGAGCGACGCCAAGTCTGTCGAAGCAGTTCTCAGCGGCACCGCTTCCCCAAGCCTGCTGGCCCACGACATCGTGCCGCCGACGCGTCCGCTGCCCTGGTCGGCCGCCCGCGTTTTGCTGCGCGCCGGTCTGAACTCGCTGTGGGACTTCAGCGTCTCGCTTCCCCGCCTTATGCGATCACACGCAGACGTGCGACGGTTCAACAAGGCGAACGACGGGGAGTAGGTGCAGACGCGCCAGAGCGACCGGCTCAATCACTGTCGCCGGTCGCTCTGTCGCCTGATCAGGCGTGCTCTGTTATTCAGTTGTGGCTAGTTGTGCTGATGCCCGCGGGCCGTGGCGACCTCACCAATCCTGATCGCCTGGAAGCGCAAGACCTCGATGATCGTGCCAAGTCCGAAGGCGATGCCTACGAGGTAGAGCGACACACCGAGACGACGCAGACCCTCTGCGACAAAGCCCCA
>CAYUOD010000024.1:4687-14982 GCA_964446225.1 uncultured Acidimicrobiales bacterium
GCGGCATCAGCACGATCGGTGCTGGCCTCAACGATGGCGAGACCAAATCCGATCGCCCAGCCCATGAGGGACATGACGAACATGGGAAGCCAGAGCAGCCGACCAGCCAGTTGTGGCTTGTTGTAGCCGAGCGTCTCATCTGATGTCTCAACGTGGAATCCGTCGCTGCGGTCCAAGGGAGTGGTGGTTGGCTTGGTTGTGCGGGTTTTGGTTTGTGTACGTGTTGCGGTAGTCATGGCTTCCTTAAACTCCGGTGCGAATGATGGACTTGACACGGTCGAACTGGAAAGCCAGCACATTGCCGATGTTGACGAGAGCCAGGACAATGCTGGCCAGGATGAGGCCGAGGGCGAGCTCGCGGAATGGGCCGAGCCAATTCGTCCAACTCGAGAACGAGGCAACATCGTCAGCGACGCCGTAGGCGAAGATGTATCCAACGAGCTGCGCAACGCCGATCATCATGCCGACCATCATCATGCCGATGAAGACCTTGGCCTCGATGGGCATCCTGAGGGTCGTCACAGGGAGTCCCAGACTCGCCTGAACCTCACCGCCGCCCTCACGAAGTCCGGCCATAATCGCGCCGAGCAGGAACGAAATCCCTGAGAGCAGCATGGCTTCTCCGAAGAACATGATTCCCTGGCTCAGTGCTGCGGCCTGACGGAACTCCTCGGTTGCTGGTGCGTTGTTCGCCCACACAAGTGAGATCACAAATCCTGCCACCAGCGCCATTGCGCCCATAGCCAACATGGGAAGCCACAGGGCCTTGGCCATGCGATGAATCGCAAGTGCCTTCGGAGGCTTCGTCGTAACAACGGCCTCACCCCACTGGGTTTTCACTGGTCCGGTAACAACTTGGGGAGTGTCGCTTGAGTGGCCGTGGAGCACCGAGAGGGCCGCCTTTACGGCGTCGACTCTGAACCAGAGCCGCACCAGAATGCCCATCAGGACAATGGCGATACCGAGCTTCACGGTCCCGAACGACAAGATCGACAAGCCAAACGTCCAAGCCTTGAACTCGGCGTAGGAGTTCTGTGCGTCAAGCCCGTCGGCGGCAACGAAGCTGCCTACGACCGACGCCATGGTGCCCATCAACCCCAGAGCCGCCAACGCGAACCCAATGGTGCGGTATCGAGATTTCTTGGTCGCGTCCTCGGTTGGCCCGGGGCGAGCGGCAAGCTGAAGTGCTGCTGTCATAGCTCTCTCCTCTAGTTGGTTGACCCCTAATCACAGGAGCCGTACAACAAGAGAACCGGCGCACTACGAGCGAACATCCACAAAGGCCCCATATGCGACATTCAAGGGTAGACATGTACTCGGGCGGCGACTAGATATTTATGAAGGACGAGGTGCCATGAAGATCCACAAAGGGCGATTTACAGCCGATACCGACGACGACTTTGTCGTCTTTCTCATCGGGATGCGCGTCAACAAGCCTTGGAAACTTCACAAATGGCTGCCAGTGGCCACACGCATGGGGGTCATGCAACGCCAACTCATGCAGCGCCCCGAACTTGGATGTTTGGGAATTCAGAACTTCGGCGGACGCACCACGCTAACGCTGCAGTACTGGCGGAGTTTCGAGGACCTCGACCGCTTTGCCAAGGACCCCGACCTGGCTCACCTGCAGCCGTGGCGGGCGTTCAACAAGGAAGTCCGAGACAGCGGCGACGTGGGTATATGGCACGAGACCTATCACGTCGCGGCGGGCGAGTATGAAGCCGTGTACGGCAACATGCCAAAGTTCGGACTTGCAGCGGCCACAGCTCATGGGCGGGTTGGATCCGGTGGACAAACCGCGGCAGCGCGCATCGGTGCGTCCGAGACTGATGTCCCCGCAGTGCCGGGGTACTAAGCGCTGACGCTTCCGCCGCGAGAGCGTCCCGAAACAGCTAGGAGACGGTCAAGCAGGGGTGCGTCGGCGGCGGCTCCGCTGGTGCCATCGCCAAATCCGGCGGACTCGCCCACTGCCTCGATTCGGGCGCTGGCGATCGTCCAACAGACCCCGACGAGACCTGAATCAAGCTCATCATCCGACCCGATGCTGCGGGCCAGATCCCAGGCGTGCAGGCTCACATCCACGATGCGCAACCCACGCACGACTTCGCCCGTTAGCTCACCGCCGAGATGGTCGCAGCTGCGCGCATCAACACCCGGTTCGGCAAGTCGTTGCGTCATCTCAGTCAGCGAGGATTCGTAGGCCGCGACCCGACCCTGCTGTCCAGCCACCGCGGCGTCGATGGCGCTCTGCATGGCTTCGTCGGCCGTTGCCCCATCGAGGACCCTTGTCGTAAAGACATTGCCGCCGATGACGTGGTCGACCAGATCGCCAATCGTCCATTCGTCGCAGACACTTGGCTCGGCCCACTGATCGTCGGCGACCTTGTTGAGGCGCGCCGAAAATTCCCGATTTGCGAGAAGCATCGCCTCATGTGGATCTATTGCCATTACGTCAACCTAGACCGACTCCGTCACTCGGTCGGCACGATCTCCTGCGTCAAGCGAGCGGTCTGACGTCTGTGAGTCGGGCCCAGCCCGAGTGAGCGACGACAGTCCGCAGAATCCAGCCTCAGTCGGGCACGATCTCCTGCCAGCTGAAGCGACTGTTGAGGTTCGGGTCGAAGAGGGCATCGTTGGACAGTATGTATTCGCCCGTGCCAGTGGCCCAGACCTGCTGGAATCCACCGGGGAGCTCAACGGGTCCGACGCCAGGATCAACAAAGGTTTCCGTGCCCCTGATTGCCTCGGCATAGTCCTGGAATATCACGTCGTTGGCAGCTTGACGATCGCGGTAGACCTGCGAGGTGATGTCAAAGATCGCGTTGCTCGTCTCTCGCAGGGTCGCAATGAGCTGTTCCATCTGACGTTGGTTTTGTGCGTTGCCGTCGATGCGCAGCCTCTCGACCGACAGCACCACCTCCACCCATTTCGGATTCACCACCGCCGACAGCGCCATCGTATTGAGCAGCGGTGCCTCGGCATCAAGCTGGCCGTCCTCGGCATAAACGATGTAAACGTTGACCGGAGTCCACAGGGTGGTGTCACCGAGTATGTCGTAGCTCATCCAGGCATAGACATGAGCTTCCACGTCGCCAGCCCCGTTGTTGAACCGAATGCGAGTTCGACCTGCGTCAGTCGAGGCGTATCCGTACGTCGCCGCTACGCCCCGTGCGACCTCGGGCAGCGTCTGGCTGCCAATGATCTCTGTGCCCTGCGGAAAGTTCTCGGGAATCACGATCGAGTTGATGTAGTCGACTGCGGTCATGGGCCGAGTCACAACCGAGCCCAAGATCCCGTAGACAGACCCCTCAGGAAAGCCGGGCTGTTGAGGTTCGCTCCAGTGGCGCGGCAGATAAGGGATATAGCCGAAGCCCCTATTGCGCTGAGTGTCGTTCACCTGCATCGACAGCGACACTCCACCATTACGCATGCCGATATTCCACACGATGCCGTCACCAGAGATCGCCCAGTTCGTTGGCGCCAGAAACCTGACCGCTTCCACATTGCCTGCCAGCGGATCAACCACCGGCAGGTAGGCCAAGCTCAGCGACTCACCCTGCGGTTGCGCGTTGGGACTCGGGGCAGGTGTCTGGACGGGAGCCTGGGTGGGAGGAGTCGTTTCGCCAGCGTTTGGGACGGGTGGTTCTGTTGTCTGCGCCACTAGGCCAGCCGCCGACGTCGCCGGAGCCTCAGATGAAGACGTCGTCAGGTCGACCGACTGGGTTCCGGCCACAGGGAGACCACCCGAGTCGCCACAGCTCGCGGCGAGCAGGGCAAATCCGACAAACGCAATCGTCATTCGTATTCGCATACCGCCAGCCCCCATGTGTCTCTGCACTGCGAGGGTACCGCCACTGCCTAACAACTCTCCCCGGTACTCCGGTCTGGCGGGTCAGGGGTCCCGCAGGCTCCATGAGGAGCGGGCCGAGATGCTCGACAAGTCGATACCCTGCACGCCAGCCGGCCAGTCCACTTCCCAGCGCAACTGTTCAACCGAAGCATCCTCAGCGAGCTCGACCAGAATCGCGAAGTAGCCGCCGCTGTCAGGCGCTGGCGTGAAACTCTGAGCTCTCAGGCCCTGTTCGTACAGCGCTTGACTGGATGCCACATCGAGCAAACGCCACCTCACCGTCATATCGAGACTGTCGGAAATCTCCACGGCGGCATCCATGCCCTCGACTGAGTCCGCATCAACAAAGACGACCGCGTCACGGCTCAGGAGAGACTCCAACGATCCCGAGCGCGGCAGTGCCGCTTCACTTACGCCGACCAGTCCGGGTTCGGATTGGGTGAGAGCCGGATCGAACACAATGACGCGTGCAACGACCTCAGGCGCACTCATCACGCGGTCCACCGGCAGAATGGGGCCACCCACGAACCCGGACCTGACACCGGTAGGCACTGCGACCATGGGTACCGATGCGAAGTCAGCGAGGGTCTCTCCGTCCAGATCTACGAACTCGAGGAACATGCTGAGCCGCTGCGTCTGAAGCGCGACGGCACCTGCGACTCGCTGCTGTTCGTCGCGCCTCAGGTCGAACAGGCTGACGCCGTCAGTGGTCGCAGCGATCACTCCCCAGCCGCCGCCAGCCCGTCGAAGGTAGATCCACCCTGCCGCTGCTGGACCTGCGTCTCCTGCCCGACCTCGGCTGCTCCATCTATAGCTCGCCGAGGAGACACCGAGCCCGACGGATTCGAAGGAGACCTCAGGGATGGTCGGTATTCTCCAAGCGAGGTCGGCAGCCTGCAGCCCGAGTCGGTCACGGAAATAGGCCGCCACGACGTTGCTCGCATCCTGATCCGAAGCGAAGACAACGGGCGCTGTTGAGATGTCGAATCCCTCTGGGAGCAACTCAGCCGACGGTATCGGCAGGCCCCAGCCGACCGGTTCCAACTCGGCCGACTCAGAGAACGAATCTGGCGCTGGGACCGCGACCTCGGTGACAGACAGAGGCTCACCGCCATCGATCTCAAATACCCACACGACTGGCCCGGACCCGAAATCGGACATCTGGATCCCAGCCAGCGACCCGGTCCGCGCTGGCGACTGCGGCTCTCCGTTGCAGGCCAGACCGTCGACCAACATTGAGCAGCCTGCAGAGAGATCACTCGTCACGTAGACATCGAACTCAGGATCGCCGTCCACCGCTGCTTCACCCACGAGCATGCTGTTGTCGATCTTTGTGCCGGACAGATCAACACCGTCGGCCATGGCCGCGATGACTCCCCACTGGTCGGCCTCTTTGCGGAGGTAGACCCACCCGCCGGTTTCCTCGCCGGACCCACCTGTGCGTGTCCAGCGATACAGCGCTGTGCGCTCGCCCACCTCAACCCTCGCGAAAGATGTCGCGAACGAATCTGAGGTCACGGGAACTATCGCGAACTTCGCACTGGGGTCGATAACCAGCACTCCGAGACGACTCGACAGATACTCGGCTACGAAGTTGTTCAAGGATTGGAATCCGCCATCAGACGGAGTAGCCGAGAACAGGACTGGTGCGGCCGCAATGTTGAAGCCCTCAGGGAACTCGTTGGCCGACGGAATGGACAGCTGCCACGGCACGATGATCAACGGAAGCAGCTGAACGGGAACCGACCGGGAAGCCACACTGCCGTCGCTCGTAACCGTGGTCGCATCAGCCGAACCGGCGACCAACACATCTGGTTCTACCACGTTCCGCGGCCACAAGAACGCCAGTCCAACAATCAGCGCAGCCGCGACGACGAGGCCAGCAAACACAGCGGCCCTGGGGCCGCGTGATGCCAGATCGGCAGGCATGAGCGAATGCTCAGGATGCGCGCCAGCACCCTCAATGTCGTTGGCACGACGGCGCAACATGGCGCGGACTTCCTGCTCGAACGGATCTATAGGAGTCATCGCTCAACCTCTCTGCGGAGATCCTTCAGGCCTCGGTGAAGCAACGGGCGGACTGTCGAAGGCCGGCAGTCCAGCACGGCCGCAATCTCGGCGTCGGGAAGATCCTCGTAGTAACGCAACACGACAGCCATCCGTCGCCGCGGCTCAAGGCACTCGAGTGCATCCCACAACTCATCGGGCTCCTGCACCGATACCGGTTCGACCCTCACCGAATAACGCGCAGCCAGCTTTTGACGCCTCAGCCAATCTCGACATCGATTCGCGACGGCGGTGCGCAGGTATGCCACAGGCTGGTCAACGTCTGCCCAGCGTCTTGCGCTCGCCACGAACGCGTCCTGGACGAGATCCTCCGCAACATCGGCCCGGCCACACATCAGATACGCCATGCGCACAAACTTCACGCGCTCGTCGCGGTAGAGCGACACGAGATCCTCAGGCCATGCCTGTGTTCCAGAATCACTGTGTTGTTCCTCCACCTCGTCCATCATTATGTAGACGAATGGGGCGTGCGCTGTGTTGCAGATTCTCCGTTCTGAACGGGTGTTCTCTGAGCCTTCGTGCTAAACCTGAGCTGAAGTTCAGAGAGCGTAGGGGGACTCTGGTGGGACGGTTCAGGGTGTTGTTATCAGCAGCGGCGGCGGTGTTGATGATATTGGCCGTAGGGCCGACGATCTCGGCTGCGGAACCCGCCGCAAACGGATACTGGTTGGTCGCGGCCGACGGCGGCATCTTCAGCTTCGGCTCGGCCGAATTCTCAGGCTCCAAGGGTGCAGAAACATTCGATCGACCGATCATCGGCATGGCTGCCGATCGCGCCGGAACTGGATACTGGCTCGCCGGATCAGGGGGCTGGGTCTACGGGTTCGGTGAGTCCAAACTGAGCTACGCGATCTCTCATCCTGCCGAAGCACCCAACCAGATTGTCGGAATAGCGCCGCTTGCGTTGGGAGAGGGTTTCGAGACTGTGAATGCACGCAACTGTGCGGGGAACTTCAGCCTGCTTGTGGTCGGCCAACAGACCGACTGTCCTCTCGATCAAGAGGCCATCGTTGGCATCGCCGCCACTTCCAGCGGCAAGGGCTTCGTCACGATTGGTTCACAGGCCAGCAACTATCCCTACGGCGACGCTTCCACACTGATTCCGCCTGCGTCGATCATCCCTGATCTGAACGCGCCGGTTGTAGGGGGCGCCCTATGCGGCGACACGGGCATCTGGTATGCCGCTGCTGACGGAGGCGTGTTCGCTTACAGCCCAGCCGAGTTCCACGGCTCGCTTGGCGACATCCAACTCAATGCCCCGATCGTCGGCATGGCCGGACTCTGCGGTTAGGAGCTGAACAGGCTCTCCTGGACGGGCTCCTGGTCGAGCGCCTCGGGGAGTTCGGCCTTGTGGAGCACGCTCAGGAAACGCGTCGAACGGGTCATGGCGACGTACAGCGCCCGCCATCCTCGTGCGTGCTCGGCGATCATCTCGGTGGGCTCGACGACCACCGTCGCGTCAACCTCAATGCCCTTGATGAGGCGCATCGGCAACAAGGTGATGGGCTGATCCAGACCAACCGAATCACCGACACGTCCAGCCTCGATCCCCGCATCCTCGAGGGCGAGTGCAATGTCGTCGATGAGGGCATCGGGCACAACTACCGCTATGGAACCGTCGCCTACCTCATCACGAAGGCGCTTCACCTCAAGCGCAACGCCGCCGGGCAGATCGTCCACCCTACGAATCACCGGATCGGCACCCTCACTGCGCACCGAAGTCGGCGGAGCCAGACCCGGTTCGGCCTGCGTCAGAACCCGCGCGCCCAGCTCCATGATCGGACCAGGAATGCGGTAGCTCACCGTGAGTTCGGCCCGGTGGTGGTCGATCTTGGGATGCAGCTGCTGAATAAGCTGTTCCCAGTTCGCCACCGCGCCGGGCGCGGTCGCCTGGGCGATGTCTCCCACGAGCGTGATGGATCCGTTGAGTGACCGGCGGGCCACCATGCGGATCGCCATCGGAGACAGATCCTGTGCCTCATCCACAACGATGTGACCATAGGTGCGCACCCGGTCCGTCTCATACTTCTCGCCGGGCTGAGGCCCAAGTAGGCGGTAGGCCTCGTCGATGAGAGGCATGTCGGCCTCGGTCCAGGGCACCTCCTCGGGACTGTCGTACCGATCACGAACCAACGAGTCTGATTCTTCAGTTGTCAGTACCCGACGGGACGCCGAGCGGACCAGCGCGGACGACCCGAACAAGTCACGCAGGAACTGGGTCGGTGTGAGCACAGGCCACATCCACTCAAGGGCCTCATGCACCAACGGGTTACCCGAGAGGCGATCCTCGACAACCCCCGGATCCGGCTGCTCTGGTGAAGCCTGCGCCAAGGCCTCATACAACGCGCGCTCAACGGCTTTGCGACCTGCATTGTGATTACGGAACCGGCGCCCGGACTTCATGATCTCTGCGGACTGCTCGGCGGTGATGCGCAGGCGCCGGATGCCGTACGGCACCTCAAGCGTCTCGCGCAGAGGGCGTTGCCGATCTCGACGCGCGGCCTTGAGTACCCGCACCATGCGGGCATCGCCCTTGACCTCGGCGGTCAGGTCTGGATCAGCTACCGAGCCGACCACGGGCGGCAGGTGATCGCCGACCAGGTCGGCGAGGCATGCCAACACGGCGCCCGCCTCACCCAGGGATGGCAGTACCTCTTCTATGTAGCGCAAGAACAACCGGTTCGGACCGAGGACCAGCACACCCTGTCCGGCCAGAGGAAAGCGGTATGTGTACAGCAGATACGCGGCACGGTGCAGAGCCACCACCGTCTTGCCCGTACCCGGGCCGCCCTGCACCAACAAGATGCCAGGCAACGGCGCTCGAATAATCTCATCCTGTTCGGCTTGGACGGTGGCGACGATGTCGCCGAGACGACCGGTGCGCGCCGACTTCAGCGCGGCAAATAGAGCGCCCTCACCCTGCAACGCGGACGCATCCTCGGAGGCATCGCTGAAGATCTCATCCTCAAGCCCAAGGATCGTCTCGCCCCGGGAGATGAAATGACGGCGACGCTCAAGGCCCATCGGCGAAGAGACAGTAGCGCGATAGAAACCCTCACTTATGGGCGCACGCCAATCAACGACAAGCGGTTCCTGCTCGCTATCAGCCACCGCCAAGCGTCCGATGTGAAAGACCTCCGCCTGATCTGTGTCAATGCGACCAAAGACAAGCGAAGCATCACCCAGCCGCAGTGACAAGAGACGCTGTCTGATGTTCTTTTCGATTGCGTCAGCCTCGACGCGGGCCTGACTCGTGCCACCGGTGATCGAGACCTGCACCATGCTGCGCAATTGGATCGCACGTTCACGCGCGGCCTGCAAGCAGGCGTAGGCGCGATCCACATGTCGCTGCTCAAGTTCCAACTCGCTGTTGTGCTCCACGAAGGGTGCATCCTCACGACGGCCAAAAGGGGAGATACCAGCTTATCGGGGATTCCATAGCTGCTCATTCACGCCATCTCCTGGCGTATGGCCTCCTGCCCTGGACCCGCAACCACGTTCGGAGACCAGCCAATCCGCGGGTACGGTTCGGGGTGATGACAGGCTTGCCAGACGACCATCCCAGCCAGAAATTTCGTGATTCGGCGTACATGCGCGCGGCGCGCAACAGGCCGGCGGACCGCACTCCTGTGTGGTTTCAACGCCAAGCGGGACGATCTCTTCCCGAGTACAGGGCAGTACGGACTGAGGGGTCCATCCTCGACACGATCCTGAACCCTGAACTCTCGGCTGAGATCACCATGCAGCCCGTGCGCCGCTACGGCGTGGACGCCGCGATTCTCTACAGCGACATCGTGGTTCCCATCACCGCGGTGGGATTCGGCATGGATGTCGTACCCGGCGTCGGACCCGTCACCGAGCAGCCGTTCGCGGGCCGCGCTGATCTGTCGAGGCTTCGGCTGCTGGAGCCGGACGTTGACACTCCTCATGTGATCGAGACGGTGAAGCTGCTCGTGAACGAACTGGAAGTGCCACTCATCGGATTCGCCGGCGCTCCATTCACGCTCGCCAGTTACCTCATCGAGGGTCGCCCATCACGCACCTATACGCGCACGAAGGCGCTCATGCTCGGCGATGAGCAGCTGTGGCATGACCTCATGGAACGTCTCGGCGATCTCGCCATAGCGTCCCTCAGGTCGCAGATCCTCGCCGGCGCCAGCGCAGTGCAGCTATTCGACTCCTGGGCAGGATCACTGGACCGCACCAGCTACGAGCGCTACGTCGCTCCGCACACGACCCGAGTCATCAGTGAGTTGAGCGACCTCGACGTACCCAAAGCCCAGTTTGGCGTGGGCACTGGCGAACTTCTTCAGGCGATGGCAGCCACGGGCGTCGACCTACTCGGCGTGGACTGGCGCGTCCCGATCGATGTGGCC
The DNA here is from genome assembly GCA_964446225.1 of uncultured Acidimicrobiales bacterium. Lineage (GTDB taxonomy): Bacteria > Actinomycetota > Acidimicrobiia > Acidimicrobiales > Poriferisodalaceae > CAYUOD01. Next base: position 14,981 of record CAYUOD010000024.1, read on the forward strand.
CG
>CAYUOD010000025.1:0-14791 GCA_964446225.1 uncultured Acidimicrobiales bacterium
GATCGGGGGCACTCTGATAGCCGTTGTTCCGTCGCCGAGTTGACCGCTGAAGTTCGCCCCACCACAGATTGCCGACTTGTCGGCCCGGTGTGCGCAGGCATGGAACCCGCCGACAGCGATGTCGATGGCGTTGCTCGCACCAGGGACCTTTACTGGCTTGGAGCTATCGCTGGTACCGCCGTTGATGAGCTGGTATGTCTTCTCACCCCAGCAGAAAACTGCTCCTGAGCCTGTGGTCGCGCACGCGTTCTGGGCACCCTGACTGAGTGATGTCACGTTCTTCACCCCGGCGAGTGGGCCGGGCTTGGTGCGACTCACGTTTGTGCTGTCCCCAAGTTGGCCCCGGCTGTTATTTCCCCAGCAGGACACAGTGCCGTTTGTGAGTGCTGCACAGGTGCTGTTGACTCCGATGGATACAGATTTCACACCGCTGATTGCGTTTACGAGCGTGGGTTTGGTTTGGGAGGTTTTGTTGCCGAGCCCGAGTTGGCCGCTGCTGTTGTTTCCCCAACATGAGAGCTTGCCTCCGCTTTGTACCGCGCAGGTGTGCTCGACTCCTGCGGCAATCGATATGGCATCGTTCAGCCCGAGAACTTTGACGGGCTTCGTGCGTTTCGTTTTGGTTCCATCCCCCAGCTGGCCTTTGCGGTTGTCACCCCAGCACGAAACGGTTCCATCGTCGTGCAGCGCACAGGAGTACGCGGCACCCACGTCGATTCTCACGACGTTCTTCAGCCCGGCGACTTTCTTCGGCGTCGTTCGGATTGTGTTCGTACCGTCACCGAGTTGTGAGAAGTTGTTGTAGCCCCAGCACGAGACCGTGCCGTCACTGAGCAGGGCACAGGTATGTGCACTCCGTGAGTCGACTGCGACTGCCTTCGAGATCCCCGTGACCGTTACCGGTGTGAGGCTCTTGGCGCTCTTGCCGTTGCCGAGCTGGCCCAGCGAGTTCGCTCCCCAGCACTGGACGGTGCCCTTCTCGCGTACTGCACAGGAGTGTGTACCGCCCGCGGTAACGGTACTCCCACCGGGTTTGGTGACGGCTGTGGCTGCAGCCGTGGGAGTCTCGTTGTGCTCGTCTGCTGCCGTGGCGCCAGCATCAGATTCCCCGGCAGAAACCCCAGCGTTGCCCGCTACTACCAAGCTGGTCAATAGGAGCAGTGCTCCCAAAGCCCGCACAACCGTTCCTAGCTTCATTGGTTCCTCGTTAACTTGTAATGGCGGAAATTGCCACAATTGGAGTGTCTGGAGGAGTGGCCCCCAGGCTGCCCAGAAAGTCTTTGTTACTGAAGTTGAAGACGCCGCCGTCAGAGGCGACCATGAGGTAGCCGTTGGCGTAGGGCACCATGCCGTTGACGGGTGCGTTGAGTGATTGTCCGGGTGCGAGCACACCGGGGATGGAGCCAACGAAGTAGGCGCTGCCAAAGGCAAACACGCCACCGTCGCAGGCCACCATCCAGTAGCCGTTGCCCGTGGGCACGGGTACGAGGCCGACTATGGGACATGACAGTGCGCCTGGCGGAAGGACCTCAGGGATGGATCCTGAGAACTGTGCGTCCCCGAAGGCGAACACCCCGCCATCAGCGCCGAGCATGTAGTAGCCGTTGCCTGACGGGGTCGGAGCCGAAGCAACGACTGCGCCAACCGGCTTGATACCAAGTCCGGGTAAATCACCGAAGTGCTGCGCATCTCCGCGCGCGATGACCTGCCCGAAGTCAGTGAAAATCCAGTAGCCGTTGCCTGACGGAGTTGCTGAGAGCGAAGCCACACGATCACCGGCTGCAAGCGGTCCAGCATCTCCGAAGCCGGTAGCCGCACCCCGCACATGTACCTTGCCAAGCGAGTCGAGAACCCACATGCGCGTACCGTCGCTCGAGCGGTCGAAACCTACCGCGGTCGAACCGAAGCTTTTGAGGTCTGTTGAGCAGAACGAAGTCGCATCGCCAAATCCGTACAGATCCCCGTCGGTTTCAAGCATCCAATAGCCAGACTTGGGGCCTGCTTTGGTCACAGCATTCCGTTGGCAGAGTCCGAGTACCGGTACTGGCGTAGGGAACAGAGTCCTGAGTGAATCGCCAACCTGCAGCTTTGTGTTGCTGCCCCAACACCAGACTGTGTCATCCTCACGGGTCGCGCAGGTATGTGTCTCTCCTGCGCTCACGCTCTTTACCTTGGTGAGCCCGGCAGCCTTCACCGGCGTGAATCTGTAGGGCTTGCCGTTCTCTCCGGTGCTGGTTCCGTCACCGAGTTGGCCGCTGGTGTTCCGACCCCAGCACTTCACTGTGCCGTCACTTAGGCCGGCACAGGCGTACGACAAGCTTGCTGTGACTGTGACCGCATTCGTTACCCCGGTCACCTTTACGGCTGAGAGACTGAAGTCGGATCCGGTGTCCTTACCGAGTTGCCCATTTCCGCCCCGACCCCAGCAGGAGACTGTGCCGTCGGCTAGCGCTGCGCAGGAAAAGCTCAGGCCTACGTCGACGGATACGGCGTTTGACACTCCGATGACTTGAACCGGCGTCGAGCGGTTGGTTTGTCCGTCGCCCCGAGTTCCGTCGCCAGACTGACCAAATCCGGCCTCGCCCCAGCAGAGAACCTTCCCGTCACTGAGTACCGCGCAGGCATGTTGACTTCCCACGGCTACAGATACCGCGTCCGTAAGACCTGTCACTTTCTTGGGTACGGAGCTGTTCTGGAGCGAGCCGTTACCGAGCTGTCCTGCGAAGTTGAGTCCCCAACATGAGACTTCGCCCGTGTCATGTACAGCGCAAGCGCTGCCACCAACCGATATTGAGACCGCGTCGCTGATGCCTGTGACTTTGACCGGGGATTCTCGGTCGGTGTTGGTACCGTCGCCAACTGTGCCGCCGTTGTTATCGCCCCAGCAGGAGACTTGTCCGTCCTGGTGAAGAGCGCAGCTTGTCGCCTGTCCACTTGCGACCGAGACGGCGTTGTCGATATCACCCACCAGGAATGGGGTGAATCGGAATGCACTCGTTGCGCCGTCGCCCAACTGATCGTTGAAGTTGTCACCCCAGCAGGTCACTGACCCGTCAGGCCCGACTGCGCAGCTGTGCTCCTTGCCAGCTGCAATCGTGTCCCGTTGGGGGACAGCTGCTTCAGCCGGAGCTGATCTCGCTGAAAGCAGGATCAGGCCTGAGGCGACGACGAGTAGTGACGCGACCCACAGCACGATCGATCTCTGGCCTGGCCCCCGCGTCCACACTTCTCTACCTCACCTCTATCGCTGCGAGAATGCGCATATTTGTACGCTTAGAGAGAGTATGGATCAGAGCCCTAACAAGTCACTAACAGATCAGATTCCAGTCCGTTACGGTACCTGCCAATCCTGGGTGGTCAGGTTGTGAAGGCGGAGATGGCGACGATTGGGTTGTTGGGTGGGTTGGCTCCGAGGCTGCCGAGGAAGTCTTTGTTGCTGAAGTTGAGGACGCCGCCGTCAGGGCCAAGCATGTAGTAGCCGTCGCCTGATGGTGTGGCTGAGATGGTGGCGATGCGGTCACTGGCGGCGAGTTTGGTGAGGTTGACGTTGCCTTGGTTGGTGGCTGTGCCTCGTACATGGATTTTGCCTGAGGAGTCCAGGATCCACATCTTGGTGCCGTCTGCTGAGCGGTCAAAGGCGACTGCCTTCACACCTGGCGTTGTTGGCGCTGTGGTCGTCGAGGTCGTCGCCGGTACGGTCGTCGAGGTTGTGGTGGTTGGAGTCGGCTTGTCGACCAGCGGCGTCAGCCCATCAGTGAGACCCTTCACCTGCACCGGCTTTGCGCGCTTGTTGGTGGTGCCATCACCAAGACTGCCATCGAGATTGAGTCCGCCGCAGACCAGAGTCTGATCTGAGCGGTGAGCGCATACGTGGGCTAGGCCCATGGTCACGTCGATCGCTTTACTTACGCCGGGAATCTTGATCGGGGTGGTGGTGCTGCTGTCAGTACCATTTACGAACTGGTCGACCCTGTCGCCCCAGCAGAATACGGAACCGGAGTTGGTGCTGGCCCAAGAGTTGTTGAATCCGAGGCTTGCTGTAGCGACGTTCTTGACTCCAGCGAGTGGGCCTGGTTTGATCCGTCTTGTTGCCAATGCCAAGTTGACCGCCGAGGTTGCTGCCCCAGCATGAAAGCTTGCCCCCTTCACGTGCTGAGCAGGTGAACGCCCCACCACCTGCGATCGATACAGCAGCGTTAAACCCGACCACCTTTGCTGGCTTGTGTCGCTCTGTTGTTGTCCCATCTCCGAGTTGTCCCGTGGTGTTGAACCCCCAGTAGGACACTGTGCCATCGTCATGAAGGGCGCAAGTGTGTGCCGCTCCTGTGTCGAGTGCTACGGCATCCTTGATGCCAGTAACGGTGACCGCCACGAGGCTGCGGCGGCCGCGGCTGTTGGGGCCTGCTCACCTTCGTCAGCGGACGCACCAGCGTCGCCTGCCATTACCAAACCTGCAAGTAGCAGGAGCGCACCAGACATGCGCACAACCGCATGGACTCTCATTGTTCCCCCGCGAACTCGTAATGCAGAAGAGGAGTGTTCTCGAAAGAGCTAACAACTCAGCTTGTAAGTGCCTCGGCCAGGGCAGCAGGGTTTGTACCTTTGGCACCTTCTACGAGTACGGCTGTGCCGTCGTTGAAGGTGATGGAGAGTGGTGAAGCAAGAAGGCCCTTCTCGATGTGGATGCCTACGACCTCGGAGCGAGGCCATTCAGCAAGCACCTCCTTCGGCTTGCCGGACATAGCCGAAACTGATGCTACGAAGAGTCGTTGGTCGGTGAGCACCAGGTGCATCTGTCCTTGCGGAAACTTAGCGGCTAGGCCGGCTTCGGACTCTGTGGCCTTGCCCGAGCTTCCAGCCGCAGCCGAGCCGATGGCGCCGCCCAGCTCGCGTGCGAACATCTTGTTGACCGTGCCTTTCGGATTTGTGCCGCAGGCGGCGATGACCGATTCGCCTGCGGTAAAGCCGAGCTTGTCGGCCGACTTTTCGACCTTCTTCTTCACGTTCACTAATGCCACTACCGTCTCCTTGTCGCTGAGAATCCGCAGAGTATCTGCTCGCTTCGGCGGCGCCGTAGGCAGTCCTCACTCTCAGTGACTATCGGCGGAGTTGACGGCTTGGAGAGCGTAGATGCGTAAGTGTTGGAGGTCAGCTGGTGAAGGCGGAGATCGCTATGACTGGGCTGTCGGGCGGCGTAGCACCCAGGCTGCCCAGGAAGTCCTGGTTGCTGAAGTTGAAGACGCCGCCGTCTGAGGCGACCATGAGGTAGCCGTTGGCGTAGGGGACCATGCCGTTGACTGGGGCGTTGAGGCTCTGACCCGCCGCGAGTACACCGGGGATTGAGCCAACGAAGTAGGCGTCACCGAAGGCGAACACCCCACCGTCGCAGGCCACCATCCAGTACCCGTTGCCAGTAGGCACGGGAACGAGTCCGACGATGGGACACGCAAGTGCTCCTGCGGGCAGCACCTGCGGGATGGAGCCCGCGAATTTGGCGTCACCGAAGGCGAAGACTCCGCCATCGGATCCAAGCAGGTAGTAGCCCTTACCGGAGGGAGTCGGCGCTGAGGCCACTACTTTGCCTGCTGGAGTGATGCCAAGGCTGGGAAGGTCGCCAAAGTGTGCGGCGTCGCCGAAGCTGAGGACCTGTCCGAGATCAGTGAAGACCCAGTAGCCGTTGCCTGATGGGGTCGCTGATATTGCCGCTACCTGGTCGCCTGGTGCGAGGCCAGTGACGTTGCCTTGGTGGGTGGCTGTGCCTCGTACGTGGACCTGGCCTGTTGAGTCGAGGATCCAGAGTCCGTGGCCGTCGGCAGATTTGTCGAACGCGACAGTGCGCAGTCCGGCGCCGACTGGCACGGTGTCGAAGTCGGCTGAGTCTCCGAATCCGTAGATGTCGCCGTCCGACTCAAGCATCCAGTAGCCCGACAGTGAGGGTGCTGCAGGTGGCGGGGGAGCGGCCTTGAGCATTACGACAATTTCACCGGGCTCGTGGGCCTTGGTGAGCGTGCGGTCGAGGGTGAGCGCCTTGCCGTCAATAGCGGTGATCGTGCTGGTTTCGAAGCGATTGGTTCCGACCCCGATGGCGATCTGTTGGCCAACGAGGAAGCCGTTCGAGGCGCCAGCTACTGCCTGACCGTCGTTCTGGGCGACGGTAATCGTGCTCACCGCGGCACCGGCCGCCGTCGGGTTTGTTGTCTGTGCGGTGAATGAGGCGCTGAGATTTGATGGGGCGCTTGCGAGCGAAGACGCTGGGGCGACGTTGATCGTTATCTCGGGTCCGTCTCCGAAGCAGGAGTCATGTGCGGGCGACTTCGTCGAGGTTCCGTTGGGGTTGAGCGTACTGAGCACACCGTTGGCCCCCATGTAGGTTGCGCCACCACTCGCGGTTGCGTCGAAGTTGACCTTGCAGCGTCCGACCGTTGGGATTGCACCCGATCGCACCGGTAGCGGGATTGTCGGTGGCGCATCAACGCTCAACGGAATCGTGTTGAAGTTGGGGTCTACTGGTGCCTTGATCACATAGTCGGGCGATGGTCCGGCGTCGATGAATCCGCCTTCCCAGTGCAGGTTGTAGTCCTCGGCGTTCTTCCAACGGCTCTTGGACGGATCAATTCGTACAACTCGTGACTGGTTCGTGTTGGGGGCGAACTGTATGGCAGGTTCACTGGGCTTGAATTGGCCGACCACGAAATCAACGCCGCCCTTAGTGAAGGTCGCGGATTCGCCGTGCTGCGCCATGAGCAGGCCTGACTCACGCATCTCGTCGAGGAGTTGCTTATGCTGTTTCGGCGTCAGTGGTGAGCCGTCGGTGTGGGTGAATGCGATCGGGTCTATATCTCCGGTGACGGGAACAAACTTGCCCTTGCGGTTCTTGAGCAGGACCCGGTACTCGTCAGGGCCGACCTTTTGAAGCTTGAAGCCTGTGAACTTGCCCTTTTCGAGTCCGGTGCGGGTATCGGGTATGGCGTTGCCCTCGTAGTTGAAGCTGGTTTCGATCCAGCCCCGCTCACTTGCTCGTTTGTATTCGAGTTCGTGCTTACCCCACTCTTTAATGCGGACTTCCATGCGGTTGATCGCGTTGTCGTAGTCTTTTGTGCCCTTGGTGAAGCCCTTGCCCTGTACGAAACTCTCAACGAGGTCATCGAGATTGCCGCCGACATCATCCAGGGTCCTCAACACCTCCGGTTTCTTGAACGTGAGTGAGCCCAGATCGTCAAGTTTGTAGCCGAGGCGCACATCGAGTTCGCTCACCGACTTGATCTTGAGTGCCTCGGGCTTGAGCATGGCGCCGTATTTTTTGATCCACTTGATCGATGAGGCGTGGCGCGAGCGGACGGTGATAAGGAACTTGTACTTGTTGGCCAGACGTTGCAGTTCGGCGACCTCATCGGCCGAGATGCCGTAGAGTTTCGCGATCTCGTCCAGATTCAGCTCGGCGCCGTTCTCCAAAGCTTTCAGTACGGGCAACACGTTCTCGACGTACTTGAGCTCGCGCGCGGTAGTGAGGAGCGGCGCCATGCGGGCCTGTATTGCTTTTTGGGCTCGGGCGAGCGCGGCGACCGCCTTTGGTGTCTTGGCCAGCTTCGCGAGGGCTATGGGCATCATGACCGAGCCGATGACCTCAGCACCAACAGCCGTGTACTGCTCGGCAACCGATACGTAGTCGCCGGTTTCCCACTCGTTGGCCATGTCAGCCATCGTTTTGCCTACGTACGCGTTCACTTCGTCGTAGAGAGCATCGGAGTCACGCAATCCCATGGTGACGTTACGTTGTAACACTCTGACAATTAGAAACGACCACTCATCGACGAAGAGATCTTTCTCGGTCTCCGTGAAGCTGTCCCAGACCTTCGACTGGTAGGCCGCTGTAGCCCGAATGATTGTGTAAGGCATCTTGACCAGATCAGGGATCGAGTACACCAGAGCAATAGCAGCGTTCAGTGTGCCCTTGACCGCGCCTTTCGCAATACCCAGCGACAGGTACTCGATCTCCAGCAGAGGCAAAGTGATCGAATCGTCGATGCTCGCGAACACCTTCAGATCAGCAGCCTCTGCACGTACCTGAGCATCAGGTTTCTTGTTCAGAGTCCACTCGCCTTCGAAGGTACGCAGCGACGTCTGTGATCCGTCGTCTTCCATGGCGACGCCCCAAGGCTCGAACCGGAACTGTGCTCGTGTACCACCAGAGGGCTGAGCCCCGTAGTTACGGGGATCGCTGTAGTTCGTCTTGATCCTCACCTGGAACGTTTTGGTTTCGGCGATCCCAAGGGTGAAGTTGCCAGCAGCAACAAAGTCCTCCGGATTCGGAGCTGGCCCCTCGTAGGCGAGGCTCATCAGGCCCGTATTGCCATCCACATATGGATAGAGCGGGCCGAGTTCCAGTGTCGCAGTGTTAGACAGGTTCCTGACCGTGCCGTTCAACACGATCTCGCTTCCGGCCTTGAGGAGTGTGCCGGGCTGAGGAGTCGCAACCTCAACGGTGAGCTCGATGTACTTCACGGGCGCGACTTCGAGGATCTTCTCAACCGCTCCGGTCACCGTTTCATTGGCCTCGTCTGCTGCGGTTGCAAGCGCTGAGAACTTGATATCGCCATCGTCCTCGTCTCGGAACGTGGCCGTGAACGCCATTGAGGTCTCCCCGGGCCCCAGCGACGCGATCAGCGGGAGGCCATTGATCGGGTCCGGCTTTATGCCTCCCGTTTGCGTGATCTTCAAGGGCTGACCAGCGACAGTTCGATCGGTGTCCAGCGAACGCAGGTTGATGTCGGTCAACGGCGAACTGGTCGTATTTGTGAACGTGAGAGTGGCCGTCACGTCGAACGGCTCGGGATCCGTCACATCCTCTTCATGAACAATCTCTGCAGGATCGAGAACCAGGTCGATCCTCAAGGGGGTGGCCCGCACATTGAAGATCTTTGCGCCCGACCCTGCTACCACGTCACCCGCAGCATTCTTGGCTGTCACCGTGGCCTGGAGGTCTACGTCACCTGGGTCAACGCCGGTCAGTACAAAGTCTGCGAAACCTACGGAAGCGGCACCCGTGCCCAAGGTTGAACCTAAAGCGCTCGTAGGGCCGCTCAGCGTTGCCTTACCTGCCGATCCGGTGGCCGGGTCCGCTGAGAATCCGGTGAGCTTTACGTTGGTGAGGTCTTCACCGGTGTTGTTCGTGACCCGCATGCGGACCTCTGTTGAGTCTCCTTCTTTGACCAGATGCCCAAGGCCGTCCACCCGAAAGAAGGTCACATCCAACAGACCCTGAACATCGACTTGCTGCGTGACCGCGTCTGTGAGCCCAGTCGTATCAGTCGCCACGAGAGTCACGTCGTAGCTTCTGAGCGAACTGTAGGTGTGAGACGGCGACTTCGCCGTGGAGCTGGTTCCGTCTCCAAAGTCCCAGTTGTATGTGAGCGCGTCACCATCGGGGTCACTTGAGGTGTTGGTGAAGGTCACCTTACCGGCGACATTTTCTGACGATTTGTAGGAAAACGCGGCGTCGGGCGTGCGGTTGCTCGTTGGCAGCGGCCACGTGAACGACGTGCCTCGCGTGCCAGAAATCCCGTCCTGGTTCCACTGCTGCATGCTTAAGAGCCCGCCAGGAACCGGTGGATTCGTCGCCGGGTCTGGCGCCTTGTATTCGACCCACATACTGTCGCCGGAGCCGAAGAAGTTGTTGCCGATGAAGTTTTCGAACGTCGATCTCTCAGCCCAGGAAGGAGGAGGAAGAAAGATTACTGACGTTCCGCTGACGATCTTCGAACCAGAACCGCCACCTCCGTAGGCAAGAATCTCTTGACCACTCCACCCCATCTGAACTCTGTAAACACCGGACAGTCGATGCTTCTTCTTGCTTGGGTCCTGTGGATCGGGGTCGAATATCACTGTGTACTTTTCCGGGTTGGGTCCCAGATTCACCGTTATCCGGACTGTTTCACCCTCGACATAATCAGGGTTAGAGATCGATGCAGTCGCCGCCAGAGGCCCGTCCTGCCATCCAGTTGGGCAGCAGTAGCCGGGGTCTGGCCATACGGCCTTGGCTACGATCGTTTCTGTTCCCGTCTCGGCCGCTACCGGCACGGCGGCCTCAACGTCCTGTGCTGCCTGTGCTGGCGCCACCGACGCCAGCACCGAGACAGACGTCGCGATCAGAAGCGACGTGATGGCCACAACCGCCGTTCGAGTAATGGTTCTTGGTGCCGTCACCACAGCAGTACCTGCATTACTGGGACCGTAGTAAGTGCCACTAACAGATCGCTAACAGCTCAGATGCCGTCTACCTTCCATGCTTCTCCGGTTGTTGGTGAGTAGCTACATTGCCTGCCTGTGTCGATCGCAGCCTGGAGGTGAGCGCCTAATCCTGGCGACTGTTCAGCAATAGTTCGAATCGAACGACGAATCGCCTTGGTCACCCGTATGCGAGTTCTCTCGAGCTCAGCCGATGAGGAACCGGTGTAGCCAGAGGCCGACATCTCGTTCAGAAGGTGCGCAAGTTCCTGCTTCTCGGTCGGTGACAGGGTGGATTTGGCCTGGAGAAGGGTGGCGCGCTGGCGGTATGCGGATTTTGCGGTGGCGTCCAATGTGCTCGCAGCCGTCGCAGCAACCGGCATCGAACTGTCGATTTCTGTGTCCAGCTGCGCCACATTCAGGAGTTCACCTGGCCGGGCCAGAAGTTGTGCGAGGTAGCCCAGGCCCTTGCTGTGTGGAACGGTGGCACTTCCCGAGGCATGGGAGAGCTGCCAACCGCTTGCCCGCCTGCGTGCCACAGGACCGTCGTGGCCTTCAAGCTGTAGTCGCTGACGGAGTTCCTTTGCATCGGCCGCCCAGGCGGAGAGGCCCAACTCTGTGAGCAGCATCTCGGCGAGTACGGCGTCGGCGAGCGCTTGCGCCGGCTGGCGCGCCGCCAGTGCTTGCGCCCGGTCGAGGTAAGTGAGGCTTGTCCATGGGCCGGCGGCACGGTTCTGCAACACGAAGTCAAACCAGCGAGCCGCCTCCTCTTCCTCGCCTGCTACCGATGCGAGCGAGCCAAGTACCCGGGCCACTGGACCATATGAGGCGTAGCCCGATCCATGGGTGACATCCAGTTCCCCGAACGGGCGCAGAATCGTCAGTACCTGCTGACAGCGTTTGGGATCTGCAAGGCGGACAGCTACCAGTCCGAGGAGTTGGATGGTCACGAGCCAGTTCAGATCTGGATCGATGCGAACGAAATCGTCCTGCGCGAGTTTGTCGTACAGCTCAGCAGCTTCGCTGAGTTCACCGCATTCTGACAACGCGAACGCGAGTCCTGTGTCCCAGGCGTTGGCGACTCGCGGAGACGAAGCCCGAATTGCTCGTATCGAGTCGATGGCGTCGTCCAGTGTGCGGTGAAAGAACTGTTCGATGGCGAGATTGATGGCTACGTTCTGAAATGAGAATGGTGATCCTGCGAGATCTGCCGTGGAGCTTATTGCCCGTTGGTTGACCTCGATCGCTTGATCGATGCGTCCCTCGAGCATGGCCACGGTCGCTTCCCAGAGTTCAGCGCGGCGTCTGAAGAGTACGAGATCTGTGCGAAACGCTTCTTCGGAGAAGACCTCCATCTCCTGTTTCGCACCAACCAGGTCAGCTGCGTCGAGATGCCCAAGCACCTTCCATTCCCGTATGCGGAAGCGGAGCTCTTCGTCGGTGAGGTCGTCGAACAGGGCGGTGAGCTCAGCTACGACAGGTCCCCGGGTGAGCGGTCCTTCAGCATCCCAGAGGCCGTAGAGCTCGCCTAGAAGAGCAGTGGCCAGGAGGTCAGCGTCGTGGCTTTCGCGGGCCAGTCGCGTTGCCTCGCCTATGTCATTGCGCCGCAGATCAGCGACTTCATGCCATGACAGCGTGCTGACTTTCTCGGGAACGGCCCAATAGAGGCTCAGCGCCCGTCCCACGAGCGCGCGCACGCGCTGGCCGGAGGTAGTCGCTGTGGTTACTTGCTGTTGCCAGTAATCGACGAGCGCTGCATCTGTGGATGGCAGGGTCTCGACGATCTCCCATGGCAGCCGCTCGCTCACTGGTGCCCACGCGAGCGTGAGTCGTTCATCAGTAGGATCGGCCTCGTGCCTGAGAGAGAGTTACTGCTGGACAAAGCGATCCCTGATCTGTTGCCCACAGCCAACCTTTCGCCCGAACTTGCAGCTGAGGTCCATTATCTCGCGGGCACGACCGCAGCGTCGACCGCAGGTTCTAGCGAGCTGTCCCTTGGACTCACAGCGCGCCAACACTTTCTGGCTGGGGCGTTAGGTGAGGCCCGCTCAGCTCTGGAAAGGTCTGTTGAACTGCAGTGGACGAAACAAGGTCTCGCCGCCGCCATATGGACCGCGTCTCGGGTGGGTTCGCCTGAGGTCTTGGAACGCCTGAGTGCGGAGCTTGGTGTGTTTGACGCTGGCTTTGTTGTGGACGGAGATGTCCCACTCGGTGCCCGCTCGATGTTCGAAGGTCTTCTCTTGGCCGCAACCGGGCAGCTCAGTGGAGCAAATGAACGCCTGAGCGAGGCCGCGCGCATGGGCGATGAACGCGCACCGGTGTGGGGTGCGCTGGCGCGGGTAGAGCTTGGCCGGGTGAGGTCAACGCTGGCCGATCTGGCTGGCGGAGAGGCTGTTCGCCAAGACGCCCGACGCAGTTTGCTTACGGCCCAAACATTCTTTGCGGCTGGTGGATTCGTACACCTTGCCACGGTCGCTCGGGCGTTGATGTCCCCAGCGGCACCCGTTGACGCAGCGGTGCCGGGGCTCGGTCATCTTCGACTCGAGCAAACCTGGTGGGCGGGTTTTGGGGTGGAGCCACCGCGATCCGTCCGCAAGGGCAAGGGGCTGCTGGCACTGCAGTATCTCATCAAGCACAACGGACGGCGTGTTCCTGCTGTGGAGATTGAGCGGGTACTTAATGGGGAGTCGCCTACCCCCCTTGATCAGGCCCTCATCGAGCAGCTTATGGAGTCGCAGTTTGCCGACTCCGGCTACGCGGACGAAGTCCGCCGACAGTTGTTCGACGATCGCGCGCGCTCGCGCGTCTCGAAGTTACTGAGCCGTACTATGCAGCGTCTCAGTGGCGAGCACAGGCTGCTCGGCGAGCATCTCCTGGACTCGATTGAAACCGGCTTCGCCTGTCGGTACAACCCGCAGACGCCGATCATATGGAGACTCTGAGCGCAGTTCCTGTTGGCAAGACATGCAGCGCCGGGGAGCGGACTGGGCAGTGATCGGATCCTGCTGTTCCGCAGGCAGGCAAGAGTCTGTCCAGATGGCCGCGGGTATGGGTCCGCCTTCTGTGATGGTTTTTCGTAGCTCGTGGAGCGCTTGTGAGGGCGCTGAGCCCAGACTGGTTGCGAACTCTAATGAGACCCTGTCAAACGCTGCGAGAGCATCTGCTCTGCGGTTGCCGAAGTACAGCGACACCATGAGCAGAGACCAGGCGTTTTCGTCGTACGGGTCGGTCGCGGTGTAGGCCATCAACTCGTCGGCCGCGGTGGCGAAGTCGCCGGCCAACATACGGCTGACAGCCAACATCTCTACGATTTGCGTGCGAAGCTGCGCGAGGCGGCTCTGTTCGGCGAGCACCTCATGGCGATCACACAGATCGAGGTAGGGCGCCGCCTGCCAGAGCGATAGCGCGAAGCTGAGCGGGGCGACCGCGGCAGGCGTGGAGGTCTGCGGAAGCCAGGTCCTGACAATCTGTTCTACATTCGCAAGGTCGGAACGAGCTACTAGGCGATATCCGACCCCCACAGTTTCGATGAGTTCTTCGCCGAACTGTTCGCGGAGCCGCGCGACCTGGTTGTGAATCGACTGCCGGGCCGTGGTGGGTGGCCCGTCGGGCCAGACACAGTCGATGAGATTATCAATCGACACTGCTCGCGGCATGTGGAAGGCCAACGCTGCTACCAGTGGTCGTTGGCGCCGTGTGAGCTGGACTCCGTTGATGGCCGTGTGGCCCAGAATTGAAACTTGCAGACTGAGAGAATCTCTTCGGTCGATCACCGGCGCTCCTATGCCCTATCTCGCCTTCTGTTAGCGATATGTGACATTTGTGAGCCTCCTGGGACATTTTGTGAGGTTGGTGTCGGTTTTCTGACCGGAACTAACTAACGGCGGCTCGTTTGGCTGAGATATGTCGGAATTCGGCGTCGTTCCTGCACAAACTCAGTGCGCGATCGTAGGCAGCGCGCGACTCTCGAGACCGACCAAGTCGAGTCAGTAGTTCGGCCCGGGTGGCGTGATAGAGGTGGTAGTCATCGAGTTGCAGTGCTGCGAGCGCAAGCAGGCCAGCTTCGGCGCCGTTGAGTTCGGCTATGGCGATCCCCCGGTTGAGGGCGATGATGTCGTTGGGCTGCAGTTCGTAGAGCTGGTCGTAGAGAGCGACGATCTGAGACCAGTCAGTGGAGTCAGCGGCTGGGGCGTCGGCGTGCACCGCCGCGATCGCGGCTTGAATCTGATAGGAACCAGGGTTGTTATGTCTCAGACACTCTCGAACAAGTTCATGCCCATCAGCTATGAGCGCCTGATCCCAGAGTCCGCGATCCTGTTCGGAGAGCAGCACGATTGCGCCGTCCTGCGTCTCTCGCGCGGGCCGTCGTGCTTCTGAGAGAAGCATGAGTGCGAGCAGGCCCTTCGCTTCGAACTCAGCAGGCATAAGTTCAACGACAAGTCGAGCCAGGCGGACAGCTTCGAGCAGAAGATCCGGTCGGGTGAGGTCGCTGCCGGCGCTCGCCGTGTGGCCCTCGTTGAAGATGAGGTAGATCGCTGCAAGGACCGGAACAAGACGGTCGGGCAGC
>CAYUOD010000026.1:0-14628 GCA_964446225.1 uncultured Acidimicrobiales bacterium
ACATCATCGCGGCGGTCGATTTCGTTCTGCCCGCGATCGAGATCGTGGACAGCCGCATCAAGGACTGGGACATCGGCATTCTCGACACGGTGGCCGACAACGGTTCCTCGGCTGGGTATGTACTCGGAAACACGCCCATGAACCTGCGGGGCCTGGACCTCCGAAACTGTGCGATGTCGATGTCCTCGAACGGCAAAACCGTCTCTACTGGCGTCGGATCTGCCTGCCTGGGCCATCCGCTCAATGCAGCCGTATGGCTCGCTCGCCACATGTTCCGGTCCGGCGTGCCGCTGAAGGCCGGGGAGGTCCTGCTCACCGGAGCGCTCGGACCCATGGTGGCACCAGAGGCCGACAACGAATACCTCGTCGATATCGAAGGTCTCGGACAGCTCAGCATCGGCTTCGTATGAGCGACGACCATGCCGTTATTGCGGGTAAAGCCAAGCCCCTCGGCAAGTACCCCCACTTTCGCCGGGGCGGCGATTTCATTTACGTCTCCGGCACGAGTTCTCGTCGCGCAGACAACAGCATCGCCGGAGCAGATGTCGACGCAGAGGGGACGACCGTGCTGGACATCAAGGTGCAGACTGCAGCGGTCATCGAGAACATCGCGGACACCCTCCGCTCGGCCAACGCGAGTCTCAGTGACCTGGTCGAGGTCTCGACCTTTCTCGTGAACATGGCTGACTTCGCTGGCTATAACGAGATCTACGGCGAGTACTTCGACGACTCCGGCCCGGCGCGGACAACCGTCGCTGTCCAGCAACTCCCTCACCCGGACCTCCTCATCGAGATCAAAGCCGTCGCCTACAAGCCACGCCAGAACTAGGAGCCACCATGCCATCTGCCTACAGTTTGAAGGCCCTCAATTTCCAGGCCTGGATAGATGAGCACCGCCATCTCCTGAAGCCACCGGTCGGGAACAAGCTCATCTGGGAAGACGGCAACCTCATGGCGTTCGTGATCGGCGGACCCAACGAGCGCACCGATTACCACGACGACCCCGTGGACGAGTTCTTCTATCAACTCGAAGGCAACATGATCCTGCGCATCATGGACGAACCCGGCAAAGCACCGGTCGACATCCCCATCAGAGAGGGCGAAATCTTCTTCCTGCCTGCCCATGTTCGCCACTCGCCACAGCGGCCAGAAGCTGGCAGCATCGGCCTCGTCATCGAACCCCAACGGCCCCCAGGCGCCAAGGATGGGTTCGAGTGGTTTTGCCCAAACTGCAACGAACTTGTCTACCGGGCCGAGGTGCTCCTCAACTCAATTGTCGATGATCTTCCTCCGCTGTTCCGCTCCTTCTATGGAGACCAACAAAGCCGCACCTGCCACAGCTGTGGTCACCTTCATCCCGCGCCAGCCAACTCGTGAAGATCGACATCCACGCACACTTCTTTCCACACCTGAGTCAAGCGGACACAGCCGTGCTCGGCATCGACTCGCCGCCATGGCTGCGTGTCGACGATGACGCCTCGGGCATGATCATGACCGGTGACGCTGAATACCGGCCCGTCCAGGCGCCGCTCTGGGATACCGCTGCCCGCCTGCGCGACATGGACGCCAACGACGTCGACGTCCAGGTCATCTCGGCGACGCCCATACTCTTCGGGTACGCCGGCGATGCAGCGGCCACCAGCAAGTGGGCAGCGCAGGTGAACGACTTAGCGTCAGAGATGTGCGAGGCCGACCCGACCCGACTGCGTCCTCTTTGCCAGGTACCGCTGCAGGATCTGAATCTTGCCCGCACGGAAGCATCGCGCGCTCAGGCCAACGGCCACGTTGGTGTGCATATTGGGAATCATGTCTCCGGCCGCAATCTTGATGATCCTGATCTCGTTGCGTTCCTGCACCATTGTGCCGCCGAGGACATTCCGGTTCTTGTGCATCCGTGGGACATGATGGCTCGCGAACGCATGCCCAAGTACATGCTGCAGTGGCTCGTGGGGATGCCGAGCGAAACCCATCTGGCGATCCTCTCGCTCATCCTGTCTGGAGCCTTTGAGCGCCTACCCAAAGATCTCAAGCTCTGTTTCGCCCATGGTGGCGGCAACTTCGCCCAACAACTCGGTCGTGTCGACAATGCCTGGAAACGGCGTGACCTCGTGCGTGCCGACTGCCCGCTACCGCCATCGTCTTACGTCGAGCGGTTCTGCGTGGACTCGGCCGTCTTCGACGACACGACGTTGAGGTTCCTGCTGGATGTCATGGGCGAGGAGCGCGTCCTCATGGGCTCGGACTACCCCTTCCCGCTCGGCGAGATCCATCCGGGAAAAATGATTGAGGAGTCGCCCTTGTTCAACGAGACCACCACGGCCGCGGTTCTCTATGGCAACGCCGCCAAGTTCTTCGGAGTCGGCGATGACTGAGCTGTTCGATACCTCTGCTGAGTGCGCTCAGCGTCTCGATGCCGAGGACCCGCTCGCCCAAATGCGCGCAGAGTTCGCAATGCCGCTCACCAACGGCGGCAAAGAAGAGATCTACCTTGTCGGCAACTCCTTGGGCCTCCCCCCGAAGAGGACCAAGGGTTACGTGGTCGCAGAACTCGACAAATGGGCCGAAAGCGGGGTGCGAGGACACTTTCAGAGCGACCATCCCTGGGCGCCCTATCACGAGTTCCTCACCGAGCAGATGGCTGGGATTGTCGGCGGCCAGGCCAACGAGGTCGTGGTTATGAACGCCCTAACCGTCAATCTGCACCTGCTCATGGTGAGCTTCTACCGTCCAACCGCCCAGCGCTACAAGATCCTGATTGAGGAGCATGCCTTCCCATCGGATCACTTCGCTGTCGAATCCCAGATCCGCCACCACAACGTTCAGAATCCGGACGCACTCGTGCTCATCGGGCCAAGAGTTGGCGAGGAACTCCTTCGTCACGAGGACATCTGCGCCGCAATTGAAGAACACGGCGACGAACTCGCGCTGATTCTTCTTCCGGGCGTGCAGTACTACACGGGCCAGGTCCTGGACATGGCAGCAATCACCCGGCTCGGCCACGAGGTGGGCGCCATGGTTGGCTTCGATCTCGCGCACGCTGCTGGCAACATCCCGCTACGGCTCCACGACTGGAATCTCGACTTCGCTGCCTGGTGCACATACAAGTACCTGAACTCAGGACCGGGCTCAACAGCTGGATGTTTCGTGCACGAGCGCCACCTGGACAATCCGGCAATCAGCCGTTTCGAGGGCTGGTGGGGAACAAACAAAGAACGTCGCTTCGAGATGGAGACCGTGTTCGAACCCCTACCAACTGTCGAGGCGTGGCAGGTCTCCAATGCCCCGGTTCTCTCGATGGCGGCGGTCAGAGCGTCGCTTGATGTCTTCGACGACGCGGGCGGCATGAGCGCGCTGCGCTCGAAGTCCGAACTGCAGATCGCCTACCTCGACTTCCTCTTGGAAATGCTGCTCGCCGGCAGGATTGAAAACATCACACCGGGCGACCTAAGTGAACGCGGCTGCCAGTTCGCCTTGCGGGTCACGGCCCCCGGAATCGATGGTAAGAAGATCTACGACGGGCTCGAAGCGGCTGGCGTCTCATGCGACTGGCGCTACCCGGACGTCATCCGGGTCGCGCCAGTTCCGCTCTACAACAGCTACCTCGACATCTACCGGTTCACAGAGATTCTCGCAAGTCTCCTCTCATGAGATCTGCAGCGACCATCATCGGAGGCGGTCCCGCGGGCTCAATGCTCGCTATCTACCTGGCTCGCCGGGGCCTCACCGTCACCATGTATGAGAGCCGGCCCGACATGCGATCCGTCGACATCTCCGCAGGGCGATCCATCAACCTTGCACTCGCGACCCGGGGCATTGAACCGCTCACCGCGGTAGGTGTCATGGACAAGGTCGAACCAGTGCTTATTCCGATGCTGGGCAGGCTTATCCATCACGTCGACGGGCAGACGTCAGTGCAGCCCTACGGGAGCCGTCCCCACGAATACATCAACTCGGTCTCGCGCTCGGCCCTGAACAGCATTCTTCTTGATGCGGCTGAGGCGACCGGTTCGGTGACCGTCCACTTCAACATGCGTTGCCGCGGAATCAATATCGATCAGAACACGTTGCAGTTCAGCGACGAAACCAACGGTCAGCTCAGCGAGGTCCCGTTTGAGACCGTGTTCGGCACCGACGGGTCGGCTTCAGTTGTCAGAGACGGTCTACTCGCGAAGAACGGCGGAAGCGTCGACATCGCTGCGCTCGACCACGGCTACAAAGAACTCACGCTTCCCGCAGGCGAAGGAAGCGAGTTTCAGATCGAGTCGAACGCACTTCACATCTGGCCACGCGGCGACTTCATGCTCATCGCGCTGCCTGATACCCAGGGCACGTTTACCGTCACACTTTTTCTGGCCAACGATGCTGACGAGGAAAGTTTTGCTCAGCTTGGATCGCGCGAGGAGACCGCCAAGTTCTTCACCGAGCACTTCGGTGACTTTGCGGAGCTCACCCCGGACCATGTCGATCAGTTCTTCGAGAATCCACACGGCAGGCTCGCCACAGTCCGGACGACCGGCTGGCAATTCGAGGACAAGGTCGTGCTTCTGGGCGACGCGGCCCACGGCATCGTGCCGTTTCACGGCCAGGGTATGAACGCGGCCTTCGAGTCGTGCGCCGTACTCGACGCCTGTCTCGGTGAACATCCAGACGACTGGGCCCTGGCCTTCTCTGAGTTCGAGCGGATCCGCAAGCCGGACACCGACGCCATCGCCGAAATGGCGCTTGACAACTACGTCGAGATGCGCAGCAGCGTCGTCGATGAGCGTTACCAGATGAAGCGGACTCTCGCCCTTGAACTAGAGCAGCGCTGGCCTGATCGCTTCGTGCCCCGCTACGCCATGGTCATGTTCCACACACTCCCCTACGCCGAAGCCCAGCGCAGGGCTCAGGCACAGGCCGTCATTCTCGACGAACTCACGGCGGGCATTGCCGACACCTCAGCGATCAACTGGAACAGAGCCGAGGCACTTGTGTCCGAACTGACACCACTTCAACACGATCCGCAGCGAGGATGACGATGGAAACCACCTACAACAACTATCTGAGAATTGATGAACTGCTCGACTTGCAGGAGCGGCGCTCAGACGGTCCGGAGCATGATGAGATGCTGTTCATCATCATCCACCAGGTCTACGAACTCTGGTTCAAGCAGGTGCTTCACGAGGCCGATCTCCTCGCGGTCAACATCCGAGCGGGTCGTCCCGCCAAAGGCGCACATCAGCTCAAGCGCATACTCAAGATCCTCAAGACGCTCGTGAGTCAGCTCGACGTGCTGGAGACCATGACACCCCTGGAGTTCATGTCGTTCCGCTCGTTTCTCGCCAGCAGCTCTGGCTTTCAGTCAGCGCAGTTCCGCGAGCTGGAGTATCTCCTGGGCCTGAAAGACCCCGCCCATCTGGACCGCTTCACCGTCGGGTCCAAAGAGCGGGAACGGTTGGAGTCACGCTACAAGTCACCGAGTATCTGGGCTGCATTCCTCGACTACCTCGACGACGAGGGCTTCGACATTCCGGCCGAGATTCTGGCGCGTGAGGCTACCGCTCCCACGATCGCATCCGAAGAGGTGCAAGGGGCGCTCATCAAGATCTACCGGTCGCGGCCTGACCTCACTGAGCTGTGCGAGTCCCTCACAGACCTTGACGAAGGGCTCCAAGAGTGGCGCTACCGTCATGTCAAGATGGTCCAGCGAACTATCGGAGCCAAGATCGGCACTGGCGGCTCGCTCGGTGTGGAGTACCTCCAGACGACCCTCTTCAAGCCCGTCTTCCCAGATCTCTGGGCCATCCGTACGGCGTTCTAGTCCGTGTTGTCGCAAGCATCGCTTGAACAAAAGCTGAAGATTCGGCAACTCACGATGTTCAACGCCGTCTGTGACCAGGGCTCGATTCTCAAGGCGGCCCACAAGCTGGAACTCAGCCAGCCGACGGTGTCCAAGACAATCCGGGAGATGGAACGGGTACTCGGTTCAGCTCTGTTTCAGAGAACCAACCGAGGCGTCGAACTCACCGTATTCGGCGCTCAGGTGAGAACGCACACGAGGCGCATGCTTTCGCATCTTCGCTTCATGAGCGACGACCTCAACGCCCTGCAAGATACCTCCCGCGGCCATGTTGCCGTCGGCACGCTCATATCAGCCTCGGCGAAGCTGCTGCCGCGCTCCATTACTCGGCTCAAACGTGACTTCCCCGGCATCGTCATCACCATCCGCGAGGGCAGCAACGAGCTGCTGATGCCAGCGCTCGCAAATGGAGAACTGGACATTGTTGTCGGCAGAATTCCAGACGGCACCGGCTATCCGGGTGTGGTCCACGCGGCGCTGTACGAAGAAACCATCTGTGCAGTGGTCGGAACACATCACCGACTCGCCAAGGCTGCGAGAGTGCGCCTCGATGAAGTGCAGGATTCACCGTGGATTCTGCCCTTGAGTGAATCGCCGGTACGACAGGCGGTCGAAGAGATCTTCGCATCTTCGGACCTCGCCATACCGGCCAACGTGGTCGAGAGCTTTTCGATCCTGAACAACATTGCGATGCTCATCGAGTCCGACACCATCGCCGTGATGCCAAAAGCTGCCGCCGACTACTACGTCGCGGCAGGACTACTTTGCATACTTCCACTGGAAGGTACCGGGCGGTTCGGCAACGTCGGACTCACCACGTCCGAGAGTTACGAACTCACCCCCGCTGCCCAACGCATGCAACAGTGCCTCATTGAGGTGGCGGCAGAACTCTAGGAGTCAGAGACGATCTGACGAACATCAGCCCAGTTGTGGGCATCGAGGACACCATCGACCGGGTCGTTCCAAGGCCGAACGAAACGAACGATCGTACTCTCGGGTCGTCCGTCCACCAGACGCTCAAGATTGTGTGGACCGTCATCGACATACAACTCACAGCTCACTTCAGACTTGTCATCCACGATGTGAACTTCAGTCGCCGGCAGCTTCTGTTCTGCGATCCAGGCATAGGTGTCAGCCACGGCAAACTGCGGCTTGGACGTCACGATGATGATCTCATGGCCGTCAGCTTCGAAGAGACGCAGACTGTCGAGCGCCTCCGGATAGAGGTCGAGGCGCCGAAAAAGCGAGGCCCCCTCACCGCAGAATCTCACCCAGCGCCAGAACTCGCCCATCGTCGAGAAATGGGTGATGTGCTTCGGGGCGCCCCACGTCGTGACCTGATCGACGCTTATCGACTCGTCGAAGTCGCGGTTATAGCGTTCGATCCAGCCAGCTGTGAAGTTGGCGACGACACCGTCAAGATCAATTCCTAAACGCATGCGGAGATGCTAGCGCTGCCCCGTTCATAGCGTTCCCGCCACACGTCGACTTCAGCCACCGGCATCGGCTTCGCGAAGTAGAAGCCCTGGGTGTAGTTGGCGCCAAGAGCTCGAAGAACCTCAAACTGCGCTGAGTTCTCGACCCCCTCGGCGACAACACCAAGTCCGAGCGTATGCGACAGGTTGATGATCATCTCGATGATGGACTCGTCCTCGGCAGAAGCGCCAAGCCGACTGACGAAGGAGCGGTCAATCTTCAGAATGTCGACGGGGAATCGGGTCAGGTAGGTCAGCGACGAGTAGCCCGTGCCAAAGTCGTCAATGGCAAGTCGGAGACCGAGATTCTTCAGTCTCATCAGGACCCTGGCGGCCGCCTCAGCATCCTCGAGGAGGAACGACTCTGTGATCTCAAGGACCAGCAACTCTGGACTCGTACGATGAACGCGAAGGGCCTCTGCAATCTGGTGCACGAGGCCGTCCTGCGTAAGTTGTCTGCCTGAAATATTTACAGAGATCTGTACTGCACGACCCACGTCTTCCCAAGCGGAGATCTGGCGGCAAGCCTCGTTGAGGACCCACTCGCCAACCTCAAGAATCACGCCGCACTCCTCGGCTACTGGGATGAATTCAGCCGGGGCGACGAGTCCGAAGCCAGGACGCTGCCAGCGCACGAGCGCTTCGAATCCGGCGATGGCGCCGTCATCGGTGTTCAGCACAGGCTGGTAGTGCAGCACCAATTCGTTCTGCTGGACCGCGCCGCGCAGGCCCCGCTCCAGATCCAATCGGCGATCACTGTCAGCCTGCATGGAAAGGTCGAACATCTGGACCATGTTCGAACCACGCTCCTTGGCCTTGTACATGGCCGTGTCGGACTGGGCGAGAAGACTCTCTGGCGAAGCGTCACCACGAGAAGCACACGCCACACCGACACTGGCACCGACAATGACCTCCTTGCCATCCAAGCTGAACGGCTGGCTCACAAGGGAGACAAGTCGTTCGGCAAGCGTCAGCGCGCCCTCAGGCGAGTCGAGTTGCTCGGCAACGAGGACGAACTCATCTCCGCCGACTCTGCCCAGCAGGTCAGATCCGCGGAGCGTCGATCGCAGCCTGCCCGCCACGGCCACAAGAAGCTTGTCGCCAACTTCGTGTCCCATGCTGTCGTTAACGTTCTTGAACCGGTCCAAATCGAGGAACAACACCGCCATCCCGGCATGTGTGCGACCTCTGCGCTTCAGGGCCGCGCCTATGCCCTCTTGAATTGCTGCACGGTTTGCGAGTCCGGTAAGAGCATCGTGGCGCGCCTGATACGACAGTCGCTCCTGCAGCTCCACCTGATCGCTCACATCTCGAAGAATCCAAACGGCGGTGCGGACACCAACCTCTTCAACCATTCCAACGGTGAGGTGTGCCGAGAAAGTTGTGCCGTCTCGCCGCATCGCCTCAACATCCAGGACCGAGCTCCAGTCTGCTGGTGAGACCTCGTCGCTGACCGCCCTACGAAAACTCTCGTGGACATCCAGCTGATCCAGCGCGACGAGCTTGGTCACGTGCTCGCCCAAAATCTCATCTGCTGGCCACTGAAACATACGAACGGCCGCAGAGTTGAAACTCGCAACGGTTCCGTCCTGGCGCACACTCACAATGGCATCACCGGCATTGTGCACAATTCCGTGTGCCCGAGCCTCACTGGCACGAAGATTCTTGGTCATATCCCGCGCGATGATCTGGGCGTGATAGCGCGAGTTCACGACCACCAGCACAAGTGCACTGAGCAGAAGAGTCACGAAGAGCCCAGCAACAAGCACCGCTGTTGGCATCCCGTTGGCCGCAGTTCCGAGCGAGCCAGGAAGGGAGGCAACTCGCATGTCCCACCAGCGGTCACCAATGGGGATCTGCGCCTGCAAGGTGGCCGAATCTTCGAAGTTCGCCGGTAGCTCGACCTCCAGATCTTGACCGTCCTGTGCGTCACCTCGATACACAAGGCCAGAGGAGCCAGACACGTCCCGGGTACTTGAGTCCCATATCTCGATCGCGACCGGAAGCGACGGAAGTGCACTCGTCAGCATTTCGGGTGGCTCAAAGAGGCCCGCGACAACGCCCCGAAACTGCTGGCGGCGCTCGAGAACCGTCCCGGGAGCTTCACTGCCTTCGTAGACCGCCAACATGAGATAGAAGCGAACCGCGTGAGGAGACTCGATCGACTCCTCCTCGCCGGGGAGGAGCGTGAATGGGGCGCTCGCTATAAGGCCTCCGGTGTCTCTGGCGCGTTCCACATAGTTGCGAAACTGTATCGAGGAGCCGATGTCCAGACCCATGATCTGCTCGTTCAGCGCAATGGGTTCCACGAACTCAATAACGTAGGCCTCGCTACTCCGGGAGGATGGGCCTACAGAAAACTCGGGGTGTCCGGCATCGCGCAATGTCGTGTCATTTCGCACGTCGGACTCAAACCCGGAGATTTCGTCTGCCTGCACACTACGTACGTACTGCAGCGACTGGATGCCCGGATACTGGTCTAGGACCTGAAGACTCCGCACGAAGGTCTGAAACTCACCGCGGTCGACGGCGTCGCTGCCGCTGTAGAAGCTTCGCAGAGTGAGAAGGACGTCGGAGTAGGTATTCACCCGTCCTCTGGTGAGAAAGTCGACGGTCTCAGCTGAGTGGTCAGCGTCGCTCTGTGCATCTCTGGCGACAACCCGTTCGGCGCGATTCGCGAAGAACAATGATGCCACTACTCCTACGAGCAGCACCGCAAACGGGAGCAATACGATCTGACGCAGCCGCGTGCGGATAGATCTCCTCTTGCTCACGAATGTCACCTCAAAAGGGTCTACGGGGTTGTCCTGTCGTCCACGGCGCAAGCAGCATGAGGCTCTGTGCCCGGAGAACCCAACTGTAGTGCGGAGACCCGAAGAGTGGCCGTCAGGCCACCACTTGTGAGATTCGGAAATTCGTTGCCGTCAGTCAATCACCGGCTCAGCGAGCGCACAGCGGCGATAGCTAAACGACACCGGGCTTGATTCACCGGTCACAAACACCATCTCGAGGACCGAAGCGTGACCGGCGCGCACGTCCGAAAGGCCAATTGTGCGCAGATCGGCGCGCAGTTCAAGCAAGGGAGGCTTCCCCGCTGCCCACAGCGCGGTGAACGCGATTGGATCCCCGTGACTCACTCCCACGACGTGTCCCCCACGATGTTCTTTTCTCGCATAGGACACAAACGAGCGCATCCGCTTGAGCAGGTCAGCAGGCTGCTCGTAGCGGGGCGAAGGGTCAGAGTAGAGATCCCAGTCTCGCTCGATCAATTCCGTCACTGGTACGCCATCAAAGGGACTGCATACTTCCATCAATCTGCGCGTCCGCCCAACCTGAAGGTCCTGTCCGGTCGCTATCGCCGTTGCCGTTTGATGAGCACGCAAAAGCGGGCTCGAATACACCGCGGACAGGGATCCGCCATTGAAAGACTCCGCAGTCGATCGGGCCTGACGTTGACCCAGCTCAGAGAGACCAAAGTGCTTCAAACGACCGTAATAAACGGCTTCGGGATTGTGCACCTCACCATGGCGCACCAACGAAACCCGCGTGATTTCAGAGTTCTGACTCATGTATCGGTCGCCGGACGGATACCCGTCAGGTCAGCCATGACTGCAATGTTTGCGTCATCGCCCGGGCGCTGACCGCTGCCCCGGATGAGACGACGTCGAACAGCCGCAGAGAGCGTGTCGATCGCAATCACCACGATCGCAGTGATGATCAGTACGGTGCCTGCCTTGTCGAACTCCCGGAAACTGAGGCGTCCGACAAGCTCGGAGCCAACGCCGCCAGCGCCGATAAGACCAAGTACAGCCGAGGCACGAATGTTGATCTCAAAGCGGAAGAGCCAATGAGCAAGGACAATCGGCATTGCCTGCGGAACGACGCCCCAGCGCATCTTCGAAATCCAGGCCCCACCG
The DNA here is from genome assembly GCA_964446225.1 of uncultured Acidimicrobiales bacterium. Lineage (GTDB taxonomy): Bacteria > Actinomycetota > Acidimicrobiia > Acidimicrobiales > Poriferisodalaceae > CAYUOD01. The sequence goes on from CAYUOD010000026.1 coordinate 11,232, forward strand.
GCTGAATCCACGGCCTCCATGGGACCGCCGTCAAGGCTCTCGATCGCCTCAGTTGAGAGTTTCCCAAGCGTGCCGACCGAATGCAGGCCAATTGCCAGGGCACCAGCCCAAGGCCCCAGGCCAACCACCGCGAGGAAGATGATGGCCAGGATGAGCTCTGGAAATGCTCGGATCGCACTAAAGAGCACTCGCACAGGAATCTGAATCAACCGGGGTGAAGTGTTGGCGGCTGCTGCGAAGGCCAGGGGCAACGAGATCGCAGCGCCGATCATGGTACCAATCCACGCTATGTAGACCGATTCCATGACCTTGCCCAGGACGTCCTTGATGTAATCCCACTCCATGTTGGGCGGAATCATCTGGCTCACAATGGCCCAAACATCGGCCGGCGCACCCGCGATGCGCGCCAAGGAGATATTGATACCAAGTGCAGACCAAAGAACCAGAATGGTAATGACCGAGGTAATGATGATCCGGGTCCAGGTTTGGCCACGCGGCTTCTCGGGACGTAGTGGCTGTTCCACAGGATGCTCAGTCGTAAGCGTCATACCAGGCGCCGCCTGAGGACAACGCTGATCTGTTCAAGCACGAGCACCACAACGAACATCACGAGCACAATGGCCATGATGTCGGCCCACAAGAAGAAGGACTTCTTGGTGTCGATGATCTGTCCAATTCCGCCCGCACCGACGAGACCAAGCACAAGCGATGCCCGTATGTTCAGCTCAAAAATGTAGAGCGCGTAAGCAACGTAGTTCGGAAGCACTTCCGGGAACACGCCAACGCGAACTGCAGGCATATGTTTTGCACCCGCAGCCTGAGCCGCCTCAAGTGCGCCGGGATCGGCCGCGTCGATGGTCTCACTAAAGAGCTTCACCATCACCGAGACCGAGAATATGGTGAGCGCTATCGTGCCTGCCAGCGCACCGAGTGCGATACCCACGGCGACGACGAGAATCTTCGCCCAGAAGAGGTCTGGGATTGTGCGCACCACGTTCATGATGCCCTTGGACACGTAGTACACAAACTTGTTTGGTGCCGTCAGTCGGGACATCGCGAAGGAAATAGGAATCGCTATGAGGCAGCCCATGAATGTGGCCAGAATCGCAATGCGGAAGGTCTCTATGAATGCAGCTCTCACCCTTTCGTCCAGGGCCGACCAGTTGGGCGGGAAGAACCTCCCCCACAGCGAGTTGGACGGCAAGTTCCATATAACGCCGAACGAGAAATCGACCTGCTTGGCCGACCAGAGCGTGAAGCCAATGAGGAAGGCTGAAACGGCGAGCCCGACGAGGATCTGGCGCGCTGAACGCGAGCGCGTGGGACGCGCCACGGTTGTCTCAGTCTGAGCGGTCAACCCTTGGCCTCGGCAAGAATGTCGTCTGGCGTTACCGACCGGCCGTATATGTCACGGAAAGTCTCATCGGTGACATCGTTGATGTCCCCGTCGAAGACAAGCTCGCCATCGCGTAGGCCCACGAGGCGCTGACCATAGGTCCGGGCCAGGTCCAGAAAATGAAGATTGATGAGTGTGGTGATGCCCAGCTCACGGTTAATGCGCTGCAGATCCCGCATGACCTGATGTGAGGTCACCGGGTCGAGCGCTGCGACGGGTTCATCGGCGAGAACAACCGATGGGTCTTGTGCAAGAGCACGGGCAATCCCGACTCGCTGCTGCTGCCCCCCGGAGAGATCAGAGGCCCGAACGTAGGCCTTCTCAACAATACCGACCCGCTCAAGCGCCTGAAAAGCAAGCTCTTTGTCCGCGGCAGGCCACCAGCCAAGCGTCGAGCGCCACGACGGCACGTGGGCTAACCGACCCATGAGTACGTTATTCAGAACAGTTGTGCGTTCGGCGAGGTTGAACGTCTGAAAGATCATGCCGATGTGCTTGCGGACCTCACGCAAATGCTTGCGCTTAGCGTGTACCACTTCCATGCCATCCACAGTGATCGAGCCAGAGGTGGCAGGCACCAGGCCGTTCATTGCTCGCAGGAGTGTGGATTTGCCAGCGCCCGAGAGCCCAACAACCACGATAAATTCGCCGTCCTCGATAGTGAGGTCGACGTTCTTGAGTGCCTTCACGCCGCCTCGATATTCAACCGAGACGTCCTCAAAGCGGATCATGGATGAGCTCCCATGTAAATGATGTCGGGGGCCGCCTGAGCGACCCCCGACATCCCTAGATTGGCTTGAACCTACGGTGCTTCGGTGATGCCGAGTGTTGCGGCAGCTTCACGCACGATGTCAAAGTCTGACTCTTCAGCTGGACGGATATCTGTCCAGCCGTAGATCTCATCAAAGATGACTTCGCCCTCATCAGTTGCGAGGAACTCCTCAACGGCCGTATAGATGGCAGCCTTGAGGCTGTCTGGCAGATCAGAGTTGACAGCTACAAGATCATTCGGGATCTCATCAGTGATTGCAAACACAACGACGTCTTCGCCGACAGTGGTGGTTTCCTTGCGGATGGTGCGACGAGCATCATCAAAGGAAAGGCCGATCTGGGCGTCACCGTTGAGCACTGCTGTGACAGATGCATCATGTCCACCTGAGAACAGGGGAACAACATCGGTGTTTGGATCAAGTCCGAGTTGGGTCAGCTGCAGGGCCGGGAACAAGAAGCCTGAGGTCGAGCTTGGTGTTGTGTATGCAACAGTCAAGCCTTCGACCTGGGTCAGGTCGCCAACACAGCTGGAGCCGGGAGAAATCTCGGCACCATCCTCAGTGGTCTCACCCAGAGCCTTGCCATCGTCACCGAAGAACACGCCAACCTGCAGGGCGACGGCATCAAGTGCGTCTACCTGAACTACGCCGGCATCTGAGTTCTCAAGGGCTGTTGCAGGAGCTGCACCGGCCTCGCAAACCAGAGTCGGGTCGCTGGTGAACCACTGGCCGTGGTAGGTGAACGATCCGAAGCGGCCTGACTGAATCAGTGCTTCGATGTTGTCGTACTGCTCGGTGCCAAGCACATAGGCAAATGGCCCGAATGCGCCCAGGTCGGCCTGTCCGTTGCCCATGGCAACCACAAGGCCGGTGTAGTCCGTGGTCACGATGCCCTCTACCTCAATACCGAGGGAATCCTGCAACACGTCAATGAATGGCTGGATATCGTCCTGCAACGACTCCTGCTCTTGTGACGGCACAAAGCCGAACACGATCTTGTCAGGCCAGTCGGCGTTAGGGTCCTCAGAGGTAGTGGTTTCTTCCATCGCCTCGGTGGTGGTGGCTTCTTCCATCGCCTCGGTCGTGGTCACTTCCGCCGCGGCTGTCGTCGTAGCGTCACCGGAATCGCCGGCTTCGCTCGAAGAATCATCGGAGTCACCGCATGCCGCCGCAAATAAAGCAAGCGCCATGACGAGTAACAGTAGTCGTCTCTTCATTTTTCCTCCCAGTA
>CAYUOD010000027.1:0-8773 GCA_964446225.1 uncultured Acidimicrobiales bacterium
GGTAGAGGCCGTAGCGAGGACCCGTGTAGTGGCCGTCGCGACTGTCGCCGATGACAATTGATGGGCGCACGATCAGATAGGGCACACCGCTGTCCGCCACGAGTTGCTCTCCGAGGCGCTTACTCGTTGTGTAGAACGTTGGATCTGCCGTGGGCTGATGGTGGAGCTGTTCGCGGATGGGGCCGTCGGCAAATCCGCTGGCGAAGGCCGTGGAGATATGGACGAAACGTTCAACGTTCCAGCGTTCGGCCGCCGTCACGAAGCGACTGGTCATCTCGACGTTCACCGCTTGCAGTTTCGGCTCGTCGAAGTAACTCAGGCAACCGGCACAGTGCACGATCTCGTTGACGCCCAGCTTTGAGGCGAGTGTGTCGAGGTCTGTCAGCGGATCTGGAGACTCAGGTTGGTCCACACCAGCTGGCAACAGGATCTGGTGCAGGCGTTGCTGCCAGTCGGTTTCGGGCTGGTATCCCGCGAGCGCGAACTCTCGAGCTACAGCGGCTTCTACAGCACCTTTTGCATGGCGAGCTCGTACCGGGGCGACGATCTCAATGTCGGACTCCTGGAGCAGTGCCGCAGTGGCGAGAGTGCCGAGCGTTCCCGTGGCTCCGGTGATCAGAACGACGCGTCTTGGCATCTCAACAGCACTCAAGGGGGCCAGTGGCAACACGAATTTCGGGATCGTCCTGTTCGAATGATGCGAGCTGAGCGAGGAGCGGACCGCTGACCTCGGACGGAAAGCCGACGAGGTCCAGGGCGTTCATGTACACCGTTGCGGCCCGGGCACGGATGAGATCCAAGTCCGCGCCGATGACCTCAGGGTCGAGCGCTGAGCACTCAAGCGAGAGCTCATCGCACAGCGTCTCGCAACTGGTGCTCACGAGCGAGAAGAGCTGCGGCATGACACGGGGATGGGCCCATTCGAGGGCCCTGTCGACCGCCCCCGGCGACGCGGCGCGCAGTTCACGGAGTCGGGTGACGCCGATCTGGAGGTGCTCAAGTTCGTCCTTCAGAATGGCCGCGGTGACCTTTGCCGTGACTTCCTCGGTTTCGACTTCATGTTGTCCTGAGAGCATTTCGTAGAGCGTGATCGCCATCGACTCGGTCATGAGATCCTGGATGATTAGACAGGCGGCGAGATCTTTGTTGCGCACGGCGTCGGCGAATGTCGCACGGATGGCTTTCCACTCCGGCTCGATGATGCGCTGTTTCACGTCGAAGTTGAGTCGTTTGCCGAGTGAGGCGAGTAGGCGGATGTGGCGGCCTTCTTCGCGCGCCTGCTCGACTGCCTCGAGCTTGGCATCGACATCGACGAACAGCGACACCATGTCGCTGTAGTTCTCGACTGCCATGATCTCGCCGGCTACAGCATTCGATACAACGTACGAGAGAAGATTGGTGTATGCCTGGCCCTTGCCTGGATCCGCGACTGCAGAATCACCGCAGCAGCTGGCTTGTGCCACCGGTATCCGGGCGCTCACCGCAAGGCCCTTGATGCTGTGGAGCGCTTCTCTGATCTCGTCTTCGGAGTAGGCAACACCAGAGTCGTTCAGGACCTTAAGCACTCTAGGGTCGTCGGGCTCGACGATCTCGTCGAGGGCGAAAGCGATCTCGACGTGAACATCCTCAAAGCCAGCTGCGCTCACGAGTGAGAGATATTCAGCCTGGGTGACAGCTCCGCCGACGCATCCCACGTAGGCCTCGATGCTGTCCTGTACTTCGACGGGCAGTTCCTGGTCGACGATCAGATCGGAGATGTGCAGTCGCCCGTTCGGGCGCAGAACCCGTGCCGCCTCGGCAAATACGAGGGGCTTCTCGGGAGAGAGGTTGATGGCGCAGTTGGATACGACGACGTCGATGCTGGCGTCATCAACGGGGAGGTTCTCGATGGTGCCGAGTCGGAACTCGACGGTGTCGTAGCCCCGGGCCTTGGCGGTGCCTCTGGCCTGGTCGAGAAGTTCGTCGGTCATGTCTACGCCGATGACGTGTCCTTGAGGCCCAACGGCTCGGCTCGCGATGAAGACGTCGAACCCTGCGCCACAACCGAGATCCAGCACGGTCTCGCCGGCTTTGAGTGAAGCCCGTGTGGTCGGGTCGCCGCAGCCCAGGCCGAGATTGGCGGCATCTGGGGCTTCGTCGATGGCTTCTCTGGCGTAGCCAAAGGCCAGCGCCTGGGCGTTGGGATCCTCGACGAACAGCGAGCCCGTGCCTTGGGCAACCGCGGTGTAGCTCTCGCGGACCTGTCGTCTGAGTTCTTCGGCGCTGGTCTTGTGGATTGGATGCTCAGTCGTTGACATGGCACTCTCCTCAGCTGTGGGCCTGGCCGCGTCTCGCGGCTTGAGGCCAGTATGCACCTGACTAACCCATGGAGCACGTCGCCTCATTCCCTGCCAGTAACCCGGGAGGCGTAGCTGGATTACCAAATATGGGATCCAGCTACGCCTCCCGACAATTTGCAGGTCTGACGGCTTGCTCGCGGAACACAACTCGGTGCTGGGATGGTTAACTTTGTTGCTGCGCGATATGGCGCGCATTGAGCCTGGACGGGTCTTTTGATGAACCTTGTACGAAGCGCTGCGGTGATTGCTGCTGCTGCCCTGCTTGCGGCTGGATGCAGTTCGGGGTCCGACGACGACGACGCTGCGACGACAGCGCCAGCTACGACGGGACTGTCCACCACCACCACGGGCGCTGGCGGTTCCGCCACGCCGACATCTGGGTTTGTGCTGGATTCTGGCTGGTCCAAGGCCGACCTGGATCCAACATTATTCAGAGATCCTGAGGGCGCGGCGATGCACTGGGTCACCGCAGGCGGTCCGGGCTTTGTGGCCGTCGGCATTGATGACGCTCAAACAGATGCGACCGGTGCGGTGTGGACCTCGACGGACGGAACCGACTGGACTCGGGTGCCCGATCCGGAGGGAGTCTTCGGAGGCGAATCGCGCCAGGTCATGACGACCGTGGCTGCAGCCGGTCCCGGTCTGGTTGCCGCCGGGTTCGAGGGCGCGCCTGGCGAGGAAGTCGCCGTGATCTGGACTTCGGTCGACGGCTTCGAATGGTCGAAGGTGCCCGCAGATGAAGCCATCTTCGGTGGCGAGGGTCTGCAAGCGATCAGCTCAGTGGCTGCAGGCGGCCCGGGCGTCGTCGCAGTAGGCCTGGACGAAGCGGCAGGCGATCAGGGCGCGGCCGCCGTGTGGACCTCGGTCGACGGCCTGAGCTGGACCCGGGTCCCTAATGACGAGGCGAGCCTTGGTGGGCGCGGCGAGCAGAGTATGTCCTCGGTGACCGCCGGGGGGCCTGGCCTTGTGGCCGTCGGTGCGGACCGGGGCGCAGGCACGGGTGATGCCTCTGCGGTGTGGACATCTGCGGACGGTCTGAGTTGGACGCGGGTGCCGCACGATCCGGCCATCTTTGAGAGTGCCAATGGACTACAGGTCATGTTCTCCGTGGTTGCCGCTGGCCCGGGTCTGGTAGCCGTTGGTGCTGATAGTGGTGTTGCGAGCGGAACAGCCGCAGCAGTGTGGACCTCGCCCGACGGATTCGAGTGGTCGCGTGTCCCGCATGTGGGCAACGTGTTCGGCGGTGGCTCGACTACGCAGATGCTGTCGGTGTCGGTGGGGGATTCTGGGCTTGTGGCGAGTGGCTTTGACGCATCGGATGTGGATCCCCGTCAGGCTGACGCGGTCGTGTGGAGCTCCGAGGACGGAATCCAGTGGACGAGACTGCCCCGCGATTCCGCCACCTTCGGTGGTCAGGGTTTCCAGACCATGCTGTCGCTGGTTGCCATTGGCGACCAGGCCGTAGGTGTCGGCGCTGACCTCTCGCCGACTGGCCTGGGTGGCGCAGCTTGGTACGTCGAGGGCTAATCGCTACCGCTCTAGTCGGAGCATGCTCTCAGAAGATGACTCGGGAAGAAGAAGTTGAAACAGCAGTCGGCTGGAGTCGGTGACGTCTATGACCGTGAGTACCCAGGGACAGTCAGCGCAACCGGGAGTTACCTCGTTGAGTACTGCGAGCTGCGTGTCCGAAATCCAACTGAGCTGAGTTTGGTCGCCAGTTATCCACTCAAGGTTCGTGGTGGTGGCTGAGTTGACGTCAACCACGACCGTTGGCCTTTGTTCCGAGGTGCCTTCGGGCCGACCATACAGTTCAAGCGCCAAATAGCGGCCGTTGGGGGAGGTCGTTCCAGATCCGAATACGTCGCTTGGTATGAGCTCCGGCGGCATGGGCATGAGAGCCTCACCCGTGGCGAGGCTCACGACTTCGACGAGCGCATCAGTTCTACAGAGCAGCAGGTCCGTCGCGAAGCCGGCGATCTGACAGTCATCCACAATGGTCGCTGGTTCGGTTGTTATGCCCGGCTGTGTCCAGTAAAAGGACATGGCTCCGTGCTGGTCGTCGCCCGTCCTGGGCGCCGCCATGAGGATCGCGTTGCTTGTGACCGAGAGCGGACAGTCCGATAGCTCATAGGTTTCTCCGAGCCCGGCGTCGATCGAGTATCTCGTGAGCCGGGCACTTTCGTCTGGCCACGTACAGAACCAGCCTGAGTCTTCGTCGATTGGCAGGAGGTACGACCCCCGCGCAATGCCGTCGATGATGGTTCCGTTGGACAGATTGGGCCTTGGTGACAGGCATGTGGCAGCTGCGGACTCAAGCACGAGATTGTCGCCAAGCGTTCCGTTGAGCTGGAAGGTTGCTTCGCCGGCGCACTCCGGCTGGTCGACTTGTACTCCATTGTCAGAGACCTGAATGATCTGCAGATTCCCATTCTTGGTGGCGTTCGTGAGTAGCACGGTTCCCTCGAGAGCAGCCATCTGAGGTCCTGGGTTCGCATTGAGGTCGGCGGCCCATTCCTCCCATGGCATGGATTTGAGTACAACAGGCTGCGGGTTCTCCTGAGCGGGCGCAGCGACCTGTGTGGTGGTCGTGCTGCTTGGAAAAGCCTCAGTCGTGGTGGTCGTCTCGCCCGGTGCCGCCTGATTCGGGGTGGTCGATCCGAGCCAGACCACGAGGCCAATCACCGCAACGGCCACGATGCCTATGAGGATTCTTGGATTCGCAGATAGCGGAGTCGATTGACGCGGCTGTGCTGCGCCTGACGTCCGCTCGATATGTACCTCTATCTCGTCCACCAGGCCACCGCTACTCCCCTCAGGCCAGCGCGTCCCAGCATAGGGCTCCGCGGCTCGGGCCAGGCTGCTGTAGGGGTATGCTCAGCGTGGCAGTCTCCGGTTCCACGCCGGGGGCTGCTTTCGTTTTTGCGCTGTAATTCCGGTCTGTCGTCGCTCACTCGGGCTCAGGCCGAGCCACAGACGTCAGTCCGCCGAGAGTGATTCGACGGGTCGTCCGGTCGAGTCCCGGGGGATCTCGTAGAGCCAACGTCGCAGATGGGTACGGGCCTCTGGCCAATCCGAGTCCAACATGGCGTACCAGGCGGTGTCACGGTTGTGGCCCTTGACGATGAAGTGCTGGCGGAAAATGCCCTCGAACGTGAAGCCGAGCCGCACGGCGGCAGCCCGCGAGCGTGCGTTGAGGCTGTCGCATTTCCACTCCACCCGGCGGCAGTTCAGCGCAGAAAAAGCGTTCTCCATGAGCAGGTAAGCGGCTTCGGTGTTGGTCGTGGTCCGCTGTGCGTCGGGCGTGTACCAGATGCCACCGATTTCGATGCAGGCGTGCTCTGGAGCGATGCGCAGGTAGCTCACCATGCCCAGCGGCTGCTGATCACTGTTGCGTTCGACCACATAGCTGAAGGGATCGCCAGCAGACCGCGTCGACTCCAGATGGGCCTCCAATTCGGCAACAGATGCGAAGGGCCCCATACCCATGTAGGTCCACATTTCGTCGTGCCCGTGCGCGGCGACGAACAACTTTTTCGCATCCCCGGAGGGACGGACTTCCCGGAGCGTGAGGTCAGTCCCGATCAACGGCACTCGCCTGAGTTTGAAGCCCATGTGTTCGACAGGGTGGCCGACCGGCAGATCGCTCACTTGAGGTCGTGGGCGCTGAGGCCCTGGAGGAGATCAATCGCTGGCGGCTTCGCCAGCAGACCTGCGCATTCGCGGGCCATGTCTACCATCACCGCAGAGTCGAAATGTGCCCTCGCTACATCTTCTGACTCCCACTTCTGTACGATGACGAAGCGGTTTCGGTCGCCAAGCGAGTTGGTCAGGTCGATATTCCGGCAGCCCTGCTCACCACGGGCAAGAACGACGTATTTGGCCAGACACGACAGCAATTCGTCAGTCTTTGCCGCATCGAACACCATGGTGACAAGAGCCACATCTACATCGTCTGACATGGTGCGACGATAGGTCTAGAGCCCCCTCAGGGGCAAGGCGTAACGATCCTGCAACACTTCTGAGAGCAAAAGGCTTGACTGCAGTTGTAATCTATAAACGCCACCGGCGCGCACCTGCTAACTCCATGTGACCATAGATCACCCGCAGCAGGATCCTGTCGAAGCCACAAGGTAGTAGTTGAGAATCGACTACTACAAGCCGATCACAGACATGTTGACCCGCGAGGGTCCTACCCAAAGGAGCAAGGTGGCTAACGCCAGAGTCGAACGCGACGAGGAAGACCTCGTCCGCTTGTATCTGACCGATATCGGTCAGTATCCACTGCTCAATAAGAACGATGAAGTCCGTCTCGCACAGGCCATAGAGGCCGGTGCTGAAGCGCGTCAGTGCATCGAGACCCAACTCGACCCGGATGGCAAGGCGCTGACTGTTGCGTCGAAGCGTGTCTACCGGCGCGCGGCACGCAAAGGAGAGGAAGCTGAGCGCACATTCGTGCAGTCGAACCTCCGCCTGGTTGTCTCAATCGCGAAGAAGTACCAGGCCTCGGGCCTGCCGCTGCTTGACCTCATTCAAGAGGGCAACCTTGGCCTCATGCATGCCGTCGAGAAGTTCGACTGGCGCAAGGGCTTCAAGTTCTCCACCTACGCAACCTGGTGGATTCGCCAGGCCATCACCCGAGGCATCGCCAACACGGGTCGCACCATCCGCCTCCCTGTGCACGCCGGCGATACCCTCGCACGTCTGCAGAAGGCCCGTTCGCGCCTGGAACTCAAGATGGGTCGCCCAGCGACACTGTCAGAGCTCGCCAAAGAAGTTGAGATGCCAGAAGAGAAGGTTACAGAGGCGTTGCGGTTCGCTGCTGAGCCTCTGTCACTTTCCGAGCCACTGCGTGAGGATGGCGACGCCGAACTTGGCGACGTTGTAGAAGACCGTTCAGCTGAGTCCCCGTTCGAGGTAGCGGCCACGTCGCTGCTCCCGGACGAGATCAACCGTCTGCTGGGGCCACTCGATGAACGTGAGCGCGAGATCCTGAAGCTTCGCTTCGGACTTGACCGCGGTGAACCTCGCACCCTTGAGGAAGTTGGCGAGCACTTCAACCTGACTCGTGAGCGTATCCGCCAGATCGAGGCTCGAGCCATGTCGAAGCTTCGTCATCCATCCAGCGACACCGGAGCTCGCGACCTGCTGAGCGTCTAGCTCAGGACTCATCACACACCGTTGAGCGAGGCGCGAACGCGTCGACAGGGATACCAGCTAGCATTTCAGCTGCGCAGGCGGCTCTGATCCTTCATGGATCTGCGAGTAGCCAACCTACCGAAAGTCGCTATGCGTCTTGTGACCCAGCATCTCCGTTTTCTACGGGTAATTCTGCCCGCCATATTGCTTCTTCTTGGGATTGTCACGCCTGTGCTCGGTGCAGGATCAGCCCAGGCCGCCGGCACTCAGTTCACGCTCTTCAATGAGACGATCACACAGCAGGCGACGAAGTACGCTCAGCCGTCAATCGGTGGACCGTCGAACTGGAACAGTCCTGAGAACTATGCCGGTGGGAACGTGTACTTGCGCTTGGATGTCGCTTCGAAGCCGACCGACAAGGCAATCGATGTGCAGATCTGCGCGTGGCGCAACAACTTCGCGCAAGAAACTTGTAGTTCTCGCAATCGGCTGAGCACTACGGGGGTCTATTACTACGATCTCGGGCCCGCCACGAGCTGGTGGAAGAAGGGCGGATCGTTCTCCTGGTCCACGAAGGCTCAGACCATGCGAATCATGGTGAAGGATCCCGCGACCCAAAAGCTTCTGATGACCAAGAAGTGTGGAAAGTTCTGTCTGCCCGCCAGCCAGGTGAATCCTCACGTTCCAATCACCTTCAGAGCGCAGGCGATTGTTGTGGCCAAGGGGCGCACGCTGAATCCACCCGCCAACTGGAGCGGCTGCCCGGCGAGCTGGTCGAGTGCCTGTGGCGGCGCTCCATCCACGACAGCACCTCCCGCACCTACGACAACAACTCCTCCGGCTCCGAAGCCCAATGTGTCCACCAGTGCGCTCGCGAAGGTGGACTACTGGATTCTTGGAGCTAACGGTGTTCTCCATCCCTTCGGAGGCTCCCAGAAGGCCGTCACCGTCGCTGGCTCAGGTGTGATCTCGGGTGCGCTTACCTCGAGCGGCCAGGCCTCTTGGGTGCTGGACTCAGCCGGCAACTTGTCAGTCGCTGGTAACGCGAAGCTGCCGAAGGTTCCCGCGGTTTCGCTGCGCAGCGGAGAACGCTGGATCTCGGTCGTGCCGACGTCTTCGGGACTCGGAGCCTGGCGCATCAGCAACCAGGGTCGCGTGCAGGCAATTGGCTCAGCGAAGGCGATGTCCGACCTCGTCGACATCAAGGGTCTTGTGCTCCAGGCACCGATTGTTGATGCAGCGTTGGCGCCTAACGGCGGACTGTTTCTTGTCGCTACCGATGGCGGCGTATTCGCCCT
>CAYUOD010000027.1:8873-14592 GCA_964446225.1 uncultured Acidimicrobiales bacterium
TCCAGCGTCCACCATGAGTCCCAACTCGCGGAGATTCTGCCCGTGGGGGCCGACTCCGCTGTCGGTGCCCATCGCGATCTTGACGCCAGCCTCAATGGCCCGGCTGATCGAGTCGGTGTGCGCCTCGATGACCATATGGACTTTTTCGAGCACACGTTCACTGAGTCGCGTCCCGGTCGCGGCTGCTTCGATCACGAATCGTGGGGCGATCAGAGTCGGCACAAGAAATGTGTCGTGATCAAGCATCATCTGGATCGCTTCGTCGTCGAGATATATGCCGTGCTCGATCGAGCGGATGCCATTGCGGACCGCTGCTTTGATGCCGTCCGTGGCCTGGGCATGTGCCATGACATGGAGCCCGGCTGCGGTGGCCTCCTCGACGAGCACCTTGAGTTCTTCGTCTCTGAGATGGCCCCGGCGCGGGTCGCTGATTGGTGAAAGCACGCCGCCGCTGGTCGCGACCTTGATGACGCTGGCACCGTATTGGATCAGTTCGCGGACGCGCTTTCGCATTTCGTCCGGGCCGTCGACAACTCCGCTAGGAGCTCCGGGGTACGTGACTTTCATGTCCGCCCCGCAGAGCATATGTCCATCGCCGTGGCCGCCTGTCTGTGCGAGCATCGAGATCGCTATCTGCATGCGAGGTCCAGCTACAAGCCCGTTGTCGACGGCTTGTTTCACACCCAGGTCAGCCCCAGCGGCATCGCGCACGCTGGTCACGCCGGCGTCGAGCGTTGCCTGCATGTTGTTGATGGCCTCATAGAAGCGGTACGAAAGCGGGGTGTTGAGCCGCTTGAGGGTGTCGATTGTGGTCATCGTGAAGTGCACGTGACAGTCGAAGAAGCCAGGCATGAGTGTCTTGCCGGACACATCGACCTGGGTATCTCCGTCGAGACCCGTGCCGACGGCGGTGATCCTGCCGTCTTCTACTCGGACTTCGCCCGGGGCGGGGGCTGCGCCGGTGCCGTCGAATATCTGACCGCCGGTGAACACTGTTGATGTCATGGTCCGACGCTATCCCGCCGCTCGATCATCGGGAGGCGTAGCGCCATTACGAAATGGGTAATGGGCCTACGCTTCCCAGAAATTATGGCGGAGGTGGACGGGAATCGAACCCGCCGGACGGGGAACACCCGTCCCACCCGCTTTGAAGGCGGGGGAGCCCACCAGGCGCTCGGACACCTCCGCTAGTGAATGTAGCCGCTGGCGGCGCGGACTCTCGACGTTGCGCTTAGCACCAGAACTACTAGGCTCCGGGCATGAAGAAGATTGTTCTCATTGTCATCGTGGCAGTCCTCGTAGCCGTGGCTGCGAAGAAGCTGGCCGAGACCTAGCCAGTCAGCTCACTTGACGCCCTGACGTCACACAAGATGTGCCACGCATGCCTGGTGAGGTCATGCGATGTTTCTGGTCAGCTAAGGGCGGTTCTGGCACGAGCGTGGTGGCCGCGGCCGTAGCGCTCTCAAGCGACTCCGAGACGCTGCTCGTAGATCTTTGCGGCGATCAGCCTGCGATTCTGGCGCAACCAGATGCCGAACTCGGAATCACCGATTGGCTTGACGCCGGTGTCGATGCCGCCCCAGATGCCTTGCACCGCCTCGAGACGGCGGTAACACCGAAGCTGAGCCTGTTGCGCTTCGGAACGAACAACCACATTGCCACCGAACGGGTAGAGCTGCTTGCGTCACTGCTTGCGCAGGATCAGCGGAACGTGGTGGTTGACGCCGGGGCAGATGCCTCAGAGTTATCCACCCTGTTGTGTGAGGCGGCCAGCGAAAGCCTCCTGGTGCTGCGCCCCTGCTATCTCGCGTTACGCAGGGCCAAACAACATCCGCGGCGAGCTACAGCGGTCGTTCTCGTGAACGAGCCCGGTCGGACTCTGCGGGCCAAAGACGTGTCGGCCGTGCTTGGCTTGCCTGTGCGCGTCGAGGTGGAGTGGGACACCGCAGTAGCTCGGGCCGTTGACGCCGGGCTCTTAGCGACTCGCCTTCCGCGCAGCCTGGCCAAGCCTTTGGCAACGCTGTGATGGGAAGCGAATCCACGGTGAGTGATCTGCACGAGATGATCCTGTCTGAGGAGCTCGCCTCTGATGAGGTTGCGGTCCGCGCGGTCGTGCGCAGCCGCCATCCGTTGGTTGCTGCAGCGGCCGTCGAGGAGATGGTCTCCCTCGTGATCGCGCGAGTCGAGGGACTTGGGGCCCTGGACCAGCTCCTTGAAGACCCAGCGGTGAGTGATGTCCTCGTAAATGGCCCTGGCCGGGTCTGGGTGGAACGGGCTGGACACCTCGTGCGGTCTCAGGTGTCGCTGAGCGGATCTGAGATCGATCATGCCATACAGCGCATCGTTGGCCCTCTCGGTATTCGTGCCGATCGACGTCGCCCACTTGTCGATGCTCGCCTGCGCGATGGCAGCAGAGTTCACGTGGTGCTTCCTCCTTTGGCCGTCGATGGCCCGTATATGGCGATCAGGCGCTTCGGTGCGGTGAGACCCGCACTGTCGGACTGGTGTTCCCCGCCTGCTGCAGAATTGCTGAGGTGGATGGTGCAGGCCAAGTGGAATCTGCTGGTCTCGGGCGCGACGGGCGCTGGCAAGACGACGATGCTCAACAGCCTCGCGGCACACATCGCCCCTGAGGAGCGGGTGATCACTGTTGAGGATGCTGCTGAGCTGCGTCTACCCGGTGATCATGTTGTGCGCCTAGAGTCGCGGCTCGCTAGCAGCGAGGGCACGGGCGAAGTCGGCATCAGAGAACTTCTTCGCAATGCCCTGCGGATGCGACCGGATCGACTCATCGTCGGCGAGGTCCGAGGTGCTGAGGCACTCGACCTTCTACAGGCGCTGAACACCGGCCACGACGGCTCGATGAGTACGATCCATGCCAACTCTCCAGGTGATGCTCTGACCCGCATTGAGACGCTCGCGATGTTTGCGCCTGAGGACATTCCGCTCGCGGCGATCCGCGGCCAGATCTTTGGTGCCCTGGATGCCGTCGTGCATGTTCGCCGTGGGGCAGATGGGGCCCGGGAGTTGCTCGCAGTTGAGGAACTGCTGGGCACAGGTGAGACCCGTGTCTTGTTTGAGTTGGGCAAAGAATGTCAGGCACCATCTCGTCGGCCGCGCGCTGTTTCGGGCGGACAGCCATGATGTGGATCTCGTTGCTCGGCGCCTTGGCTGTGATGCTCCTTGCGGGCCCGCGCATTCATGTCGTGATGCCAACGGCCCGACCGGATCTTTCACGTGTCGAACTTCGGCGGTCAAAGCGCGATGTGGATGCGGTGGCCGCAGAACTCGTCGAAGCAATATCGCGTACGTTGCGTGCCGGGCTGAGCGTCGAGCAGGCCCTGGGTGAGGTGGCAGATGAGCAGGATCATCCCGTGTACCGGGCTGCGGCACAGGCCAGCAACGAACTTGCAGCCGGTAGACGGTTCCAGGACGCGCTTGAGCCGATGCGGCGCCTCGCTGGTCTTGGCAGCGCGGTGGACGCGCTCATTCTTGGCTCTCAGGGTGGGGGAGAGGAGTCGCGGGCTCTCGACGCAGCTGCGGAGGCTTTGCGGGATCGTGCCGCCGTAAGAGCCGATGCTGTTGCCCAGGCCGCTCAGGCGCGTGCCTCTGCTGCGGTCATGGCAGCTGCCCCGGTGGTGTTTGCGTTGCTGACGCTGCTTGCTGGAGGTCCGGCCGGATCGTTCATGGTCTCCACCGGTATTGGCCGCATAGCGATCGTCACAGCGCTGATATTTGACGCCGTGGGACTCTGGTGGATGCGACGACTCATCCGGGGCGCGGCACGGTGACGGTGTTGATTTTCGCCGTGAGCACTCTTTGGGCGCTCCTGGCAACACAGAGTCTGCTGAGGTTGCGACTTCCCGAAGTGTCTCAGCGACGACGCCCTGCGCTTCCGAGCATGCTGACGACGCGGCCAGCACTGGTTACCGCGTTCGTATTGTGCGCGCTTCTGGTGGGGATCCGGATTTCGTTGGCACTGGTCGCGTCCTGGTTTCTGTTGCGCTGGTGGCGACGACGAGTCCAGGCAGCGCGCAGGGTCCGTGACCTGGAGTCAGCAATGCCAGAGATGGTGGAGTTGCTCAGCGTTGCTCTGTATGGCGGCCTGGGTCTCCAGGAGGCCTGCATGGCGGTGTCCGAGCGGATCGATGGACCGCTTGGTGATGAGCTTCAGGCCTGTATGCGTCAGATACAGCGCGGGCAACGTTTCGACGAAGCGCTCGTCGACTTTCGGGATAGGGCCGGCACCGCCTATAGGGGCGTTGTCTCAGCGATTTTGGCGACGCAGCGTTATGGTTTGCCGCTAGCGGCAACCCTCGAACGCCTGAGCAGCGAGGCGAGAGCCGAACGCAGACGTCTCGCTGACGCTCGAGCCCGTCGGCTTCCCGTCCAGATGCTCTTCCCACTTGTTCTGCTGTTCCTTCCGTCGGTGCTGCTCGTCGTAGTGGTTCCTGTGCTGGGAGCTGCACTATCGCAACTTGTGTCGGTGGCCTAGCCACACCTTCGTTGCCTCACATTTCAATTGGAGTGTTGATGATCCAGTCAATTACCGAACGTTGCTACCGAGTGTTTTTCACCATCACCTGTCCCCCAGAGCCAGACGACACCGGTCAAACGACGGCCGAGTACGCCCTGGTGCTGGCTGGGGTCGGAGGCGTGGTCGCCCTCTTCATGGCCTGGGCCAGCAAGACCGGCCTTATCGGGACGCTGTTCAATGCCGTATTCCAGAGACTGATTGATGCCGTAAAGGCATGAACACGGGCCGCGAGTCGGGCCAGGCCACCGTCGAGGTGGCTCTGGCCCTGCCGCTGCTTGTCGCTCTCATCCTGCTTGTTGTTCAGGTCGGCATTGTGGTGCGAGAGCAAGTGGCTGTCGTTTACGCGACGCATGAGGCGGTGCGTGCTGCGTCTCTGAGTGGCGACGTGAATGCACCGCTGAACGCCGTCGAGCGCTCTGGCGTGCTTGAAATGTCGAAGGTGACCGTGCAGCGGGGTGCCCGCGGCGCCCCCGGTTCGTCGGTTCGAGTCACGGTGAAGTACCGCGCGGAAACGGATGTGCCCCTGGTTGGATTGCTCCTGGGAGACATCGAGCTTTCAAGCTCGGCCACCATGAGGGTCGAAGGGGACACGGGCTAGCAGTAGATCCGCGATGATGGTGGGGTGCAGCTGGAGAAACAGAGATCTGGTGAGTGGCTGGTTCTGTCGCTCAGGGGAGATGTCGACCTCTCCACGCTGCCCTCGCTGCAGTCTGAGTTCGCTCGACTCGTGCAGCGCGGTGAGACACAGATTGTGCTCGACCTCGACAGTGTGAACCTGCTTGGGCCGCTGGGTTTGGGACTGTTCCTGGATCTGGTGTGGCGCACGCGGACGGCCGGCGGAGACTGCAGGATCGTCACCACCGTTGAGCGTTACAGAGACCTGTTTGCGGTAACGCGATTGGACTATGCCCTAATCGTGGAAGAATCGTTATCTGCAGCAACCCACGCTCCACCTCTCACCTGAAATTGTGGCCCCATGTCTGAGCCCCTCGACAAGCCAGTCGAATTCCTCGCACTCCATCGAGTGGCTGGTGAGTTGTTCGTCACATTGCAGGAATGGTTTTCGGTTCCACCTCAGGTTGAACTGAATCTGCAGGACGTCGATGCCGCGGTTCGCGACATGGCCGATCCGTTGATGATCGTCGCACTCGCGATGCGCAAGCTGCAGGCGCTGCGCCTCAT
>CAYUOD010000028.1:0-14560 GCA_964446225.1 uncultured Acidimicrobiales bacterium
AAGACGACGTCAGGGGTCGACCACTCGTAGAACGCTGGGCGCTCCTGGCCCCGCCATCCGAGTGAGGGCGAACTGTCGATGAGGTCCATAACCAGCGGGATGATGTTGCGGATCCCCTCGGTTGATAGCTCCCGATAGAGCCGATCGATCACGAGCTCATCCGAGTCGACGGCGATAACCATAGTGCTGTGCTCAGAAGCGATACGGGAGAAGCGACCATCGTTCGCTCCGAGATCCCAGACCAGGTTTCTCGGCTCTCGTGCAACGACATCACGTACGAAGTCGGCCTTCTCATCGAGGTCGGCATCGCTGTAGTGCGTCCGATCAGAGTACGACGACCACGTCGAGGCCGACTGCTTCCATTCGAGCCGCTTGACGGCTTTGATGAGACCTCGCAGCTGAGCATCGATCAGGCCGGGTCCGAATCCTGCGCCCTTGAGTTCGCCGGCGACGTCGCGCTCTGAATCGGCGTACTTCCGACCCGCCCGCGCGTGCAACGTGACGTGCACAAAGGCGCCCGGTCGCCAACGATGCCGACCGTGCAGCAGGTGAGCCATCTCGCCCGCCGTGATCCCGTCGGTGCAGCCGCGGAGCCAGGGAGCGAAGGACACATTGAGCCGGGCACGGAGCAGGAGCGGGTTGAGGAAGAGTTGACAGAACTGCTGGTATCCCGGCCACGGCTCCCCCGGTCGCAGGCGCTCGAAAGATCCGACGTCGATGAATGTGGGCTGAGACCCAACGAACTGAACGTTGTATGGAGTCGCGTCCTTCGTCATGAGGTCGTCGGCGAGAGCCTGACGAGTCAGCGACAATTGTAGCAACGCGGCGTCACGTAGCATCCCGAAGCTCCACTCGTACGGGTAGCTGATCACCGGAACTCGCTCGTGTCGAACTGCCGCGGCCCAGTCACCCGGCAGCACCGACGAATCGACTCGTTCTGTCCCGACGATGTCGCCACGCGCAACCGCATCGTCGAAGAATTGGGACTCGAGGAGGGCATCGAGATCGCTGACACCCGCCGCTCGATATCCGCGCAAAACGGTGCCGTTATCGATGAAGACCTGGTTAAGGGGGTCACGAAAGGACCCCGGTTCACGCTGTGCGGCGCTCAACTCTCAGTGGTTTCCATTTTGCCGAGCAACTTCTCAGCGTCTGCATCGGCAGCCTTTCGCTGTGATTTCGAGAACAGACCCAGGAATCTGTGCCAATACATCCTGAGCAAGATGGTGACTCCAGCCACCCCGCCGCTGATAGCCGCCACGATCATCGAACCAGTCGCTGCATCAAGGTATCCAAACATGGGTCGACGATATCACACTGATTCGCGTCAGGGTTGGGCGGAGGTTCTTTAGTTTGGCTATCAGGGACGAGCTCATCTAGACCCCCGACCAACAACTGGTTGGAGCTCTATCAACCGAGCCTCTGGGAATCCCAGCGCGGCCACACGCGGCTATAGTTCGGCCTTGGCCCGGTCATATACGGCGGCGATTTCGTCGAGCAGGGCCGCGACCGCAACGACTGGACCGATGACAAACGAGGCCTCACCGACTCCGACGAACCCATACCTCGGACGAACTGTCAGCGCGTTCTTCGGCAACATGGGATGGCGCTCACTTGAAGTGCTCGTGTTGGTGTCCCTGGCCATTGCGCAGCCGCTGTTCTCGCTGTTCGGCTCCAACGCGACGTATCTTGCCGCCCACGACCTCATCGGATCCGATCTGGTGTGGTTCGCCCTGACGATCGTTGTGGTACCAACTCTCCTGATCATCGCCGTCGAGGCGATCGTCCAGATCGTCGATCCCCGTGCGGCTATGTATGTCCATGCTGGCGTGATAGGAATCCTGCTCGGACTTTTAGTGGGACCCCCGCTCAATCGCTTGCTCGGCATCGAAGGAGCCGTATCGGTCGTGGTGCTGGTCGCGCTGATCGTCGGTGCGACGGTGCTGGTCGCGCGCGTCGAGCTGGCCACTCGAGTTGTGCGGTACGGGTTCTTCGCTCCTGTGCTCGTGCTCGTGCTCTTCTTGGTGTTGAGTCCAGCCTCCCGATTGCTCGACAGCGCTGTTGCGGTCAGCGAACTCACCTCGACCCCGGCCGATGCACCGATCGTCTGGGTGACGTTCGACCAGTTCCCACTGAGTTACCTCGTGGACGATCAGGGCGAGATCGTAGAGGAGCGATATCCGAATTTTGCACGGCTGGCGGACGTATCAACCTGGTATCCGAATACGAGCTCGATCGCAACTGCCACAGGGGCCAGCAATCCAGCGGGACTCTCAGGACTCTACCCGTCGGGTGAGCTCCCGGTGGCGTCGGCGTACCCGAACAATCTCTTCACTCTGTTCGCCAACACACACGAAGTTCTCGCCGACGAATACGTGACACAACTCTGCCCGGACTCTGTGTGTCGGAGCGAGCCGCGATCGGGCGGACGCGACTCGCTGTGGCCCGACACCCGAGCGGTTTTTGTGCGAACCCTCCTTGCACCAGGTGTCGCCGACCGATTCGTGCCGCGGGTGGACGATCGGTGGAGTGGTTTCGGAAGCGAGCTTGACTATGAAGGCGACGTTTTTATCGCTGACGAGGTTCAGAATGGTGCTGACATCAAGAGCCAACGGGCCAATAAGGGCGACGACCGGTTGCGGTTTCAGGACTTCCTCGACGGAATTGTGTCCGACGAACTCCCGACCGTGCACTACATTCATCTGTTCCAACCGCACGAACCGCTGCGATTCCTACCCACCGGCCAGCGCATCACCCCCGCTCGGTCATTCACCGTCGACGAAGAGGGACGGTGGCCGGACAATCAGGAGATGATGGATCAGCGGATACAGCAGTATGTCTTGCAGGCGATGCATGCCGACCGTGAGGTGGGTCGGCTCCTCGATCGTCTGGAGGAGACCAAGCTCCTCGACGATGCACTCATCGTCGTGGTGAGTGACCATGGCGTCGCTTCGCTGCCAGGAGCCTTGAACCGAACGTTCTCGCCGGACACGATGGATGACCTGTTGCCGGTGCCGATTTTCATCAAGCGACCCGGCCAGGACGCGGGTGAGACCGATCGACGCCTAGCGCAGCAGACCGACATTCTGCCGACCGTGCTGGATATTATGGGGGTCGAGGAAGGGTCCCGCCCATCCTTGGATGGCACATCGCTCCTGGGACCCGCAGACCCAACACGGAGTGCACGCATCCTCGGCAAAGACGGCATGAGAGTCCTCGATCGACCACCCAACGTCTTGGAGTCACCCTCGATCGAGCGGATCTCATCGCTCATTCCCGACCCGGCGAACCCTTATGCGTTCGGCCCAGATGCGAACCTGGTTGGCCAGAGCGTGGCATCTCTCAGGGTAGGCGAGTCCGAGCTGAGCATATCTCTCGGGATGGAGAAGCAACTTCAGGAGGTCGATCCCGACGGCGCGTATGTGCCAGCCAACGTCTTCGGCACCGTGTCCGGAGGTGATCGACCGAGCCAGCTCGCCGTAGGTGTCAATGGAACGATCGCCGGCGTTGGGGGCTCGTTCTTCAACGACGGCTGGCAGATGACCATCATCGTCGACCCGGCATACTTCGTGTTCGGACGGAACGACGTCCAGATCTTTGAGGTCAGCAACGACGGACTCAAACTGATCTCGGCCGACTGACCGGGATGCCTCACCCGGATCCGCGGATCGATTTGGCCAAGACTACGACGGTGTTGTTTTGGCGTTGCCCAGGCACATGGCCGCGTCCTGGTGCTGAACCCAACAGACGCTCCAGACGATCAACATCAACTGCACGATCCGCAAGATCAACTCGCCTCATCCGTCCACTGACTGGATACCGATTCAGGCTTAGAGCGTTTTGATCACGGCGGCTGCCTGATCGAACGGGTCCTCGCTTGAGAATGTGCTTTCGGCCCAGGAGCGGCCTGCTTGGCCGAGTGCCGCAAGGGCAGCTCTGTCTCGGGACCAGGCGTTGAGGGCAGCGGATGCCTCCTCGGCGGATGCTGCGACGACGCCAGCCTGGGACTCTGCGATGGTCTGAGCCATGCGCGGCAGTGGGCTTACGATGAGGGCCAGTCCGGCGGCATGGTATTCCACGACCTTTGTCGGCAGAGAGTCACGGTATGCAGGTGTGTTCTCAAGCATGGCGAACCCCACCTGCGCGCCCTTGGCAATCTCCCAAGTGCGGTCAGGCGCTTGGCGGCCGTGGTAGGTAATGCGTGAAGCGGCCTCGCCCGGAATCGCCGCCTCCAACTCGGCTCTGTGTTGGTCGCTAATCGGGCCTATGAGATCGAGATGCCAGCCGGGCGCCCCAGCGATGGCTTGGACCATTGCGAAGGATCCTCTTGCTGCGCGGATGTCACCGACATAAACGGCGCGAGGCCGGTCGTCGTGGGGAGAGGGACTGGGCAGATGCTCAATACCTGGTCGATTCGGAACCACGAGGCGCCTACGGGCCGATAATGGAGGTACGTGATCGTCGGCCACCGCGGTGAGTGTCGCGCGACCAGCGAGTGCCGTGGCGAAGCGGCTGCATACACGCACGATGGGCTGTTTCCAGCCAGCTGCCCAGGAGCGATCCAGCGCAACCTTTTCGTAGTCTTCGTGCACGTCGGCCACGACGCTTCGTCTGCGCATCCAAGCCACCGGCAAACAGCTGAGAGGGAGTTCTGGATCAAGCACGATCCAGACCTCTTCGCTGGCACGCCAGGGCAGGCTGAGATCGGCCCAGAGTCTGGCCTTGAGTCCGGATCGGTGCTTCGGGCCAGCGCATGTTGCGCCGGCCGGCCCTGCAGCGGGGTCGCCCTTCATGTAGAGCGTTACTTCGCAACCTGCATCGAGGAGTGCACGCGTCCACCGATGTGTGCGCACGTCTGTGAGGCCGTGTGCACTAGAGAGAACGGCAACCGATTTCGCCATCTCGCCCACCTAGTCTTGCGGGGCTCCGATAACGGCCCGAGGGACACCAGCCGCCCGCCATGGTTCGGCCGCTGTCACATTGCGTCCGTCCACGAATCCTCGCACTCCGGGGAACTGCTCTGGTGACAAGTCTGCGTAGACGCTGTGGTTGGCCTGCAGGATGAGTCCGTCGCACGCCGCACCCGTCTGATACGGCGTGAAGCCAAACTTCCGCAGCTCGTCATCGCTGTACAGCGGATCGTGTACAGATGCTGTTGCTCCGGCTTTCTCGAGTGCCTGCACTACGCCGAACACACCGCTGAATGCTGTTTCCTGTACGTCGCCGCGGTATGCGGCCCCGAGAACCACAACGTGCTGCCCATTGAGGTCACCCATGAGCTCGGCAAGCCGGTCAACTGAGTACTGCGGCATCGAGTCGTTGGTTTCCCGTGCGGCCGCGGGGATGGAAGCATCCTCGTCGTTGAACATGTAGAAGCGCGGGTACACGGGAATGCAATGACCGCCCACGGCGATGCCGGGTTGGTGTACGTGGCTGAATGGTTGACTGTTGCACGCTGCGATGACGGCGTAGACATCGATGTCCGCCTTGTCAGAGAAGCGGGCAAACTGATTGGCGAGACCAATATTGACGTCGCGGTAGGTGGTCTCCATGAGCTTGGCCAGCTCTGCCGCCTCGGCACTGCCCAGATCCCAAACGCCGTTGGGGCGGTCCAGGTCGTTACGCAGATCGAAGTCGAGCGCAGCTTCGTAGAACTTCACTGCGAGTTCGGCACCGTTCGCGTCGAGGCCTCCGACGAGCTTCGGATAGGCACGCAGGTCAGCGAAGATACGTCCAGAGTAGACCCGCTCCGGCGAGTGGCAGACATAGAAGTCGGCGCCCTCGACCAGGCCAGAGCCCTCCTCCAAGGCTGGTGCGAAGCGCTGGCGCGTCGTGTGTACAGGCAGGGTGGTTTCGTAGCTGACGAGGGTGCCTGGCTTGAGGCCGCGTGCAATGTCCGCGGTGGCCGCGTCCATTGCCCGGAAATCAGGATTGGCCTGGTCGTCGACAATGAGCGGCACCACAACGATGACCACCTCTGCATTGCTCACCGCGGTAGCGGTGTCGGTGTCAGCTCGGAAGCTGCCATCAGCCAGCACCTGCTTGAGCCGTACATCAAGGTCAGCCTCGCCTGGAAATGGTGGTTCTCCGGCGTTGATAGTAGCCACAGCCTGCGGGTCAATATCAACGCCGACGACGTTATGACCCTTGCCCGCGATCTGCACGGCCAGAGGGAGGCCGATCTTGCCCTGAGCGACAACGCAAACGTTCATTGAGTTCCTTCTTGGTGCAACGCCAGAGACGAAGTGGCCCGTTGGTTCATCGTGGCGTGTCTGCAAGACGCACCGCAGCAGATGTCTTGGCTGACTCGAGCATCGCCTCTGCGACGAGCACGACCTCGTAGCCAGCGTGCAGCGAGACTGTTTCGACATCGAGGCCGAGCACCGCATCTCGAAAGGCCGCGAGCTCAGTCTTCAACGGCTCAGGCTTCGGGAATGCGTACCGCACCATGTCACCCTCGGATACACCGCGGAGTGCGCTGAGCGCGTTCCATTCGGTTGGAACATCAGCATTCGCGAAGTAGGTCAGGTCAGCGGTAAGTGTGTCAGCCACCAGCAGACCCTTGGTGCCGGTGACCATGGTCATGCGCTCTTTGGTAGGGGTCAGCCAGTTCACGAGGTGATTGGTGATTGTGCCGTCCGCAAGCTGACAGGTCGCAGCAACAAGATCCTCGTGCTGACGGCCAGTCTTGTGGGCAGTGTGAGCGGAAACGATCGCGAACTTTGAGCCCGCAACCCACGCAGTCAGATCGATGTCGTGCGTGGCAAGGTCTTTGATGACTCCCACATCCTTGATGCGGGCGGGGAATGGCCCCTTGCGCTGTGTTGAGATCTGGAAGACGTCGCCGATCTGGCCGTCCTCCAGGCGACGCTTGAGTTCCTGCAGTGCTGGGTTGAAGCGCTCGATGTGGCCAACGCAGCCCACGAGCCCTGCAGCATCGAACGCGTTCGCCAGGCGAAGTGCAGCCTCAGAGGTGGCGGCAACGGGCTTCTCAAGCAACGCGTGCACGCCGGCTTCAGCGAGCATCAAACCTATTCTCTCGTGATCTTCTGTGGGTGCGGCAACCACGGCGAGGTCCACGCCAGCTTCGACGAGGGCTTCGGGGGTGTTGTGTACGGCGGCATCTCTGGCGATGCCGAACTTGTCGCCGTCTGGATCAGCGATACCGATGAGCTTTACGCCGTCGAGTTCGTGGAACACCCGGGCGTGGTTGCGCCCCATCATTCCGAGGCCAATGACCCCGGCTCGCAATTCGGTCATGAATTTACTGCTTTCGCGATCGTGGCGAGGTCTGCCTCGGAGAGGCTTGGGTGAACCGGGATTGAGAGCACCTCTTGGGCGGCTCGTTCAGTCTCAGGCAGGTCGAGATCAAGCCCGAACGTGGGCAGGCGGTGGTTCGGAATCGGGTAGTAGACGCCAAATCCGACCTCGTGTCGTCTGAGTGACTGCATGAGACCATCTCGGTTGCTAGATCGAACGGTGTACTGGTGATAGACGTGCTCGGCGCCGTCTGCCACCGTCGGGGTGGTTACGCCCTGCAGGTGCTCGTCGAAGTATGCGGCGTTCTCCTGGCGAGTCTTGGTCCAGCCGATCACCTTGGTGAGCTGCACTCGACCAATGGATGCTGCGATGTCAGTCATACGAGCGTTGAATCCGACGATCTCGTTCTCATACTGCTTCAACATGCCCTGGTTGCGCAGAAGTCTGCATTTGTGTTCGATGGCCGGATCATCTGTGACGATCATGCCGCCTTCACCTGTCGTCATGTTCTTCGTTGGGTAGAAGCTGAAAGTTGCGACGCTGCCCCAGGCTCCGACTGGGCGTCCGTCTTGTTGTGCGAAGTGAGACTGGCAGGCGTCTTCTATCAGGAGCAGCCCGTTCTTCGTCGCGATCGCGGCGAGTTCGACAATAAGTGCCGGGTGACCGTAGAGGTGAACGGGCATGATGGCTGCCGTGCGCTCGGTGATGGCTGCTTCAACGGCGGCCGGGTCGACACCAAAGTACGTCGGTTCGATGTCCACGAAGATGGGGGTGGCGCCGGTGAGGGCAACACTGTTGGCGGTTGCGGCGAATGTGAATGAGGGCACGATGACTTCGTCACCGGGGCCGATGCCTGCGGCGAGAAGACCAAGGTGTAGCGCGGTCGTGCCTGCGTTGACAGCGATGCAGCGTCGTCTGTCCACGAGTTGCGAGAACTCGTTCTCAAAGGCGGCAACTTCTTTGCCCTGAGCCAGCATGCCAGAGGCCATGACTGCGTCGACCGCTGCTCGTTCTTGTGCGCCAATGATTGGCTTTGCTGCGGGTATCACGCGTTCTCCTGAAGTCTGCCGTCAGTCAGTGTGTAGCTTTCTCGTGTCGTGGGGCAGAGCCAGACTCCGTCGCCGACGTCCTCGAGGCGGAATCCGCTTCGGCCTATCCAGCCCACCTGGCGCGCTGGGTTTCCAAGTACGAGAGCGTGGTCCGGTACGTCTTTGGTCACAACGGCTCCGGCCCCTACGAGCGCCCATGCTCCGATTGAGACTCCACCGAGGACCACTGCACGTGCACCAATCGATGCGCCCTGATGCACAGTGACACCGACGGCCTGCCAGTCCTCGGCATTCTTGAGATTGCCGTCAATGCTTGTGGCCCTGGGGTATGGGTCATTGGTGAGAACCGCAGCTGGGCCGATGAATACGCCATCCGCCAGCTCGGCTGGTTCGTAGACCAGCGCATAGTTCTGCAACTTGCAGTTGTCACCAATGGAGACGCCGCTGCCAACATAGGCACCGCGGCCCACGATGCAGTTCTTGCCGATGCGGGCGTCGTTGCGGACTTGTGCCAGGTGCCAGATCGACGATCCGTCGCCTATCTGGGCGCTCTCATCTACGTCTGCGGTTGGCAGAATCTTCGCAGTCATCTATCGAGCAGAGTCCTTGATTGTGGGCCGATGGAAGCGCCACAAGCCTACATGGGCCTGCCCGGGTATCTTGCTCCGAGTTCGCTGGCCTGGGTCTGCACGGCTTCAATCCAGCAGGAACTGTCGCTGTGCTGTTGGCTACTCTGTGGCGATGGAGAGGATCGACTTGGAGAGGGGCGCCGATGACGGCCTGGTGGCGAGTGGCGGGCCCTTCGTCTGGCACGCCGCTAAGGACACTGCCTCAGCTCCGCTTCTGCCCGCCGGCTTCTCTCAGGGTTACAGCGTCGCAGTCAAGGACATCATTGCGGTGCGGGGGCATCCCGTCACAGGCGGATCCGCTGCCTACTCTGATGCTGAGGGTGCTTTGCTCGATGCTCCCGCGGTCCGCAGTCTGAAACGTGCGGGCGCCCATATCGCTGGCGGTGTGGCCATGCACGAGTTGGCGTTCGGGGTCACTGGCATCAATGACTACCAGGGCACACCCCGAAACCCTTGGGACCCGGACCGTGTTCCCGGCGGGTCAAGTAGTGGATCTGCGGTGGCGGTGGCCGGTGGCTGGACCGATATCGCGCTTGGTACTGACACAGGCGGCAGCGTCAGGATCCCCGCTGCGCTTTGTGGTGTGGTTGGTTACAAACCCGGATACGGGCAGCTTCCGATGGCTGGCGTCATGGCGCTTTCGCCAAGCCTTGATCACCTCGGCATCTTTGGTGACGGCCTCCATAGTGTTGCCTGGGCCGCCAGGGCAATGGGTGTGGACATCAGTGGACCGCACTACACGCGGACCACAGCCTTGCGCGTGGGCGTTGCGGCCGGCGAGTGGCAGGACGCCGATGACATCGTCGGCCAGGCCTGGGATTCGGCGGTAAGCAAGCTCCGTGATGCTGGCATTGAGATAGACGACGTGCAGCTCCCGTCACTAGCTCTGATCCATCGAGTAAGCAGCAACATCATGTTGCCTGAGTTCGCGACAACACACGCAGCCTTGAGCGAGCGGCGCAGCGAGCTCCTGGGGCCCGACGTCCGTGCTCGTTTGGAGGCAGCGGGCGAGATACCAGCTGCGGAGTATCTGAAGGCGAAAGCCCAGGCGGACCTGCTGCGACGCGACGTCGAGTCACTCCTGGATTCCTGGGATGTCATCGTGTCGCCGACCGTGCCAATCGTTGCTCCCTTAACTTCTGAGGCGAAGGAACCGAAGGTGTCAGGACAACTGGTGTCCCGTACGCGTCTGGCGAACGTCACTGGTCACCCAGCGTTGAGTCTCCCGGTGGAATCCCGAGGGCTCCCCGTGGGGTTACAACTCATGGCCGCATCAGACTGGCGGCTATTTTCAGCAGCCAGTCAGATCGCGAAAATCCTCACAGAATCCGGTTAGGGAGAACATCAAATGAAGGCAGTCTGGAACGGCGTCGTGGTGGCCGAAAGCAACGACACCATCGAAGTGGAGGGAAACCACTACTTCCCCCGTCGCAGCGTGGACATGAAGCGGTTTTCCCAGAGCGACTACACGACCGTGTGCCCGTGGAAGGGCACGGCGAGCTACTTGACCGTTGACGCTGGTGGCGAGTCGCGGACCAACGTTGGTTGGTACTACCCAAGCCCCAAGGAAGAGGCAGCCAATATCAAGGACTATGTGGCGTTCTGGCGCGGTGTCGAGGTCTCGGAGAACTAAGCCAGCATTCTCTTCAGCGTGGGCGCGATTTCGATGTCCTGAAATGTGAATCCGTCGTCTTGAAGCTTGCGCGGCAGCGCTCGGATACTTGTCATTAGAAGAGCTTGCGTGAGTTCTGCACCGAGCAACATGTTGAGAGCAACAGCGGGCACGGGGATGACAGTCGGCCTATTGAGTGCTGCTCCGAGGGCAGCGGTGAACTCCTGGTTGGTGCACGGGTTCGGCGCGGTGAGGTTGACCCCTCCACTGAGGTCTGAGGTCAGCAGATGGTTGATCGCGAGCAGGGCGTCGTCCAGCGAGATCCAGCTCTGGTACTGCCTACCTGTGCCGATTCTGCCGCCGAGGCCAACTTTGAAGGGAAGCAACTGTTTCTTGAGCGCGCCGCCGGTCGGCGTGAGGACTATGCCGATGCGGAGGTTCGCGACGCGTACGCCAGCATCCGAAGCGGGGGCTGTTGCTTGTTCCCAGTCGCGGCAGAGCCGAGCCAGAAAGTCGTCGCCGGCAGCGCGAGATTCCGTGATCTCGGTATATCCGGTGTCGCCGTAGTAGCCGTTTGCCGAGGCGCACAAGAACGTTGCGGGAGCTTTCTCCGTAGCTGCGATCGCTTCCGCGAGCAGGCGCGTTGACAGGAGCCTGCTGTCGACCAGGTCCTTCTTTCGCTCGTCCGTCCAGCGCTTATCAGCGATGCCGGCGCCGCCCAGATGAATGACGGCGTCAACCCTCCTGAGGGCTCCGGAGTCGATCACTCCCGCCGCAGGGTCCCACCGGAATTCGCGGTTATGGCGAGGAGTGGCGCGCACCAGCGTGCGAACTTTATGCCCCTGGTTTGAGAGCGAGACTGTCAGCGCTGAGCCGACCAGGCCGCTGGATCCGGCCACCAGGATGTTCACAGCAGGCCTCCTCAATGCCAGTCCTCAGTATTACCCGGTTGGGAATGCGGACACGTCGAAGCGCAGGAAACTAGGGTGACAGTTGCACGCTGGATGGGAGAAGGATGCCCGACGAATCTACGCCAGAAGAACAGAGCAGGGTCAGTGTCAAGACTGTCCTCAAGCTGGTCATACTCATAGGATTTCTCGCGGGAGTCGTGGGTTTTGTCCTGCAGAACAGTAACGAGGTCGAGGTCCAGTTCCTGAGTTTCACCGGCACCTCGTCGCTCTACATCATCATCATCTTGTCGATGATTCTCGGCATCCTGGCATTCGAAGTGGTTCGCCTCCTGTGGCGGCGCAGACGATCTGGGGAGTAGGCGCGCGGAGTTCTGATTCGAGTCCTAAACTGCACGTTGTGAGTACCCGCTACCTGATCCTCACTTCATTGTTCCTGGGTCTCGCGATTCTGGCTGCTGGCGCGATTCGCCTCATCACCATCGCGACCTGATGCAGTGTTGAACACCGACGCAGAAAATCAAAGGGAGAGCGATGACCGACCAGTCAAGCGCTGAGCACGTTGACGTTGTCATCATTGGCGGCGGACCCGGAGGCGAGGGCGCAGCCCTCTACGGAACCGCGGCGGGCCTTAAGGTCGCGATGGTTGAAAAGGACAAGGTGGGCGGCACTTGTCTGCACCGTGGTTGCATTCCCGCCAAAAGGCTACTCGAGACCGCTTCGATCTATCGGGCTGCCACGGAGGCAGGTCGATTCGGCATCACCACCGGTGATGTGTCGGTGGACATGGCGGTTGCGGTCGAGGCTAAACAGAAGGTTGTCGATCAACTCCATGCAGGTCTGTCCGGGCTACTGAAGCGCCGCAAAGTCGACATGTATCACGGAGTTGGCCGCCTTGAGGCGGACGGATCTGTGACGGTGACTCACGCAGATGGGGCGACGAGTCGAATTGTGGCCGACAACGTCGTGCTGGCAGCTGGCTCGGTCGTGCGCACGATTCCGGGTTTCGAAGTTGACGGCCAGTTCATCATGACCTCGGATGAGGTTCTTGAACTCGATCGGGTTCCGGCCAAGGCGGCGGTGATCGGCGGCGGGGCAATCGGTGCTGAGTTCGCGTCGATGATGTCCGATTTGGGTGCAGAGGTGACGATTCTCGAGGCGATGGACAAGATCATTCCCGGCTGCGACGAAGATGTCGTCCGTGCGCTCACCAAGTCGTTCAAGCGTCGGGGAATTGACGTGAAGACCGGTGTGCGGGTCAACGGGCATACGCCTCGCGAGGACGGATCAGGGACGACCGTGCATCTTGAGGACAACGACGATCTGGATGTGGACATCGTGGTCGTGTCGGTGGGTCGACGGCCCTATACCGATGGGCTACTCGCAGAGGGCACCGGCGTCGAGGTGGACGAGCGCGGTTTTATTGTTGTAGACGAACTTTGCCGGACGGCTACGGCAAACGTCTATGCAATTGGCGACATCATCGCAACCCCCGCGCTGGCTCACGTGGGTTACGCCGAGTCGAAGGTCGTTGTGCAGGACATCCTCAATGAGGACCCAATGCCGATTGACTACGACAAAGTTCCCTGGGCCATCTACTGTCACCCCGAGATCGCCTTCGCCGGTATGACCGAGGCACAGGCGAGAGACGCGGGCTTCGACGTGGCGGTGGGTAAGCATCGCTTCATGAGTAACGGCCGTGCGCTCATCATCGGCGAGACCGATGGGCTGGTAAAAGTCATCGCCGAAAAGGACGCAGACGGAAATGCTGGCCGCATACTGGGTGTTCACATGATGGGACCCTGGGTCACAGAACAACTCGGGCAGGGCTACCTCGCAGTCAACTGGGAGGCGACGGTCGAAGATGTGGCCGCCTTTATCCAGCCACACCCGTCACTTTCAGAATTGTTTGGTGAGACCGTCTTAGGACTCACCGGGAGAGGAATGCATGGCTGACGTGCCAATGCCCCAGCTTGGGGAGACCGTGACTGAAGGGACCATTACGCAGTGGTTCAAGAAGGTCGGCGACACTGTTGCCATAGATGAGGTGCTCTTCGAGGTGTCCACAGACAAGGTGGACTCTGAGGTTCCTTCTCCAATCGCTGGGGTCGTGACAGAGATTCTTGTGCCTGAGGGTGACACGGTTGATGTCGGCACTGTGCTCGCGCGCGTCGGTGACGCAAGTGACGCCCCCGCTCCTGCACCGGCCGAGCCTGCGCCTGAGGCCCCACCCGTTGTCGAGGCTGCTCCACCGCCTCCACCGCCGCCGCCTCCTCCTCCGGCCCCCGCGCCCGCAGCTCCGGCCCCCGCGCCCGCAGCTCCGGCCCCCGCGCCCGCAGCTCCGGCTCCCGCGCCCGCAGCTCCGGCTCCCGCGCCAGCTCCGCCCCCCGCTGCGGCACCTCCCGCACCCGCGCCTGCTGGCGAGAACGAGGGGCGACTACTCAGTCCTGTTGTTCGGCGACTTATCGCTGAGCATGCGATCGATGCCTCCACAATTGTTGGCACCGGCGTCGGTGGCCGCATTACGCGCAACGACGTGCTCGCGGTGATCGATGCCACGACAGCAACTGCTCCGGCTCCCGCCCCTGCTGCTGCACCGCCCGCGGCTCCGCCTCCTGCTCCTGCTCAGCCTGCCCCGGTTGCTGCGGCGCCCGTCGCTACGCCTCCTCCTGCGGTTGTTTCTGCTCCACCTCCGTCTGCAGTTCCTGCGGTCCGCGGAGCTGTGGTCGTTCCGTTCAACAACATTCGTCGCAAGACCGGCGAGTACATGCAGGCCTCGCTGAACGCGTCGCCACACGTGTTGACCGTTCTTGAAGTCGACTACGAGAACGTCGAATCGGTGCGCCGCAGGATGAAAGCCGAGTGGAAGGCCGCCGAGGGCTTCAGCCTCACTTATCTTCCGTTCCAGGTACGAGCCGTCGTTGAGGCTCTTGCCGACTATCCCGACGTGAATGCGCAGGTAGAGGATGATCACCTCGTGGTCTTCCGCGACGTGCACCTGGGCATTGCGGTTGATCTTGATTTCCATGGTCTGCTCGTTCCGGTGATCAAGAACGCCGACACCCGTAATCTGCGTGGTATCGCTCGCGAGATCTCTGATCT
>CAYUOD010000029.1:0-14459 GCA_964446225.1 uncultured Acidimicrobiales bacterium
ACCGGCGGGGAGCCATGGTGACCGACCGCTATCAGCACATCCATCACCATGCCACCATCGCAGAACTTGCTGCCTGGGCGCGGTCCCAGCAGATACAGATTGTCGCGATCGACAATCTGCCTGGTTCTCAGCCTCTGGAGCAGGCGGAGTTACCAGCGTCATGTGTGCTGTTGTTCGGTCAAGAAGGGCCCGGGCTCTCCCAGGAGGCGCGCGACTACTCAGCGGCCGCCTATTCGATTGCCCAGTTTGGCTCGACGAGATCGATAAATGCCGGTGTGGCCTCCGGGATAGCGATGCACGCGTGGATACGCACCCATGCAATAAGCGGCTAAGGGGCGATTTGCACCAAAGATAGAAGTCGTCGGTTCTGCTTGAGTTGGTGGCCAATACTGCCGACAGACTTCACAACGCCTAGGTGATCTCCGTAGCTGTTCAGCTACCTCACCAGGGTGTAAGGATCATTGTCGATGGTGAATGTCACAGGCGCCCCGTGCGCTCGCTGACACAGGATGATGCCCGTGAAACCGACAGGTTTTGGGAGGCGCCGATAGCGGCCTTACGCGCCCATTCAGGGCCCGTCACTTACGCGCTTGCTCTTAGTGCTCTTCTGATCTCCGTGCTGCTTGTGACCCTCACGGATAGCCCGTTTACTTCTTGGCGACCTGACGATGCGCTCCTCATAGGAGTCATCTTTGTTCTTGGCATGCTGGTAATCGAGAGGGCTTCGCTCGTCATTGAGGGCGAGCGCCAGACCCATACGATCTCGATAGCGGAGATGCTGCTGATTCTGGGTGCCGTCTTCTTGAGCCCGGTGATCTTTATTGGACTGCGCGTAACAGTCGGCACCTATTTCATGGTGAGCCGTCACACCGATCGCAGGAAGTTGTACTTCAACCTCACGCTCTTCGCGATGGAGGCGGCGCTACTTAGCTTCCTCGTGCGTGCCTTTCTTTCAGAGTTCCCGACCACTTTCGCCCAGTGGAGTTGGGTAGCGGTGTCTTCAGCGTTGATGTCGCTCACGACCCTGGCCTGGGTGTCGCTTGTCATTTCACTTCATGAACGCCACCACTCGTTCGCCGTGGGAGTTCGTTCGCAAGGCTTCGCCATGCTCGTGGGCTCCTCCTGCGGGGTACTGATCGCGAGCAGTGGAACGACCTACGCAGCACTCGTGCTCTTCTCTATCCCCGTTATTGCGGCGGTCACTTGGCTGCTGCAGGCTTATGGCAACCTGAGTCAAGGGCATCAGGAGCTTGAGCACTGCTATCAGTTCAGTCGGGATCTCGCAGCTATGCCGTTCCTGGATGATGTCATCGACGAAACGCTGCAGCAGTCCAAATCGATGCTGCGCGGCGAGACAGCCCGTCTTATCGTTCTCGCTGCCCCAGACGGCAGCTTTCCGGTCGAGTACGTGTTCGACGGAAAGACGCGCTCTCGCGCTCAGCGCCTTGACGACTTGCCCGTATGGCTGCAGTTCGTTGGCGGAAGTGCGCCAGTCGTGGTCGTTGCTGATTCTCTTGCCGGCGATTCTCGCTCAGCTTTCGAGCGTCGGGGCATCCAAGGAGCGATGATTTCATCTGTTGAGAGCCGGGGACTCAGCGCACTGCTCATCATCACGGATCGTCTTGGACGCCGCGGTGTCGACTTCACGGACCGCGACAGGGATCTGTTCGCCCATGTGACCTCAAACGCGGTCGCCCAGCTGAGCGTTGGCTACGTGCTCCGGGAACTTGAGGACTCGACGCTCAAGGACAGCCTCACCGGTCTTGGCAACCGTCGACGCTTCGAGAGCCATCTCGAGGAATACGTCGATCATGAGACAGTCCATGCCATGTTTATTGTGGATCTCGTTGGCCTCGAGAACGTGAACGACACGCTCGGTCACGACAATGGAGAGATCGTGGTGGTTGAGTTGGCCCGCCGACTCGAAGAGATTGCCGGACCCGACTGGGCACTTGCCCGGTTCCAATCAGGGGAGTTCGCGATCGCTGTGCCTGAGATCGTCCATGAGGGCGCCGCAATGAATCTTGTGCAGCGGGTGCAGGATGCGATCTCTCGTCCGTTGGAGTTGGACGGCACGAACCTTGAGGTTGCATCCCAGGTTGGCATTGCGTTCTTCCCCGAGCACGGTCGCGACATCCAAACAGTCATTCGTCGTGCTGACATCGCTGCCGAGTCAGCGAAGTACGCGCCAACATCAAGGCTCATCTACAGCTCTGAGATCGATGACCGCAGTCCCCGGCGCCTCGCCATGGCCCGCGAGTTGCGTGTGGCGATCGAGAAGCGCGAACTTGAGGTCTACTACCAACCCAAGGCACTGCTGGCTACCGGTGAGGTCATTGGAGTTGAGGCGCTGTGCCGTTGGACTCATCCGACCCTCGGGTCCATCCGGCCAGACGAGTTCATTGAGGTAGCCGAACGTACTCATCTCATCGGCCCGCTTACCGAGCTGGTGCTGAGCACCTCGCTGGATGCTCAGGTGCGCTGGCTCGCTGAAGGTCTGAATTTTCCTGTCGCCGTCAATCTTTCGCCGCTGGTTCTGCTTGATCCGACGCTACCGGATCGCCTCGAGCACGAATTGGCCGTGCGCGGTCTGTCCTCAGCAGCGCTGACTCTTGAGCTCACTGAGACCAGAGTCATGGGCGATGACGTGCGGAGCACCGATGCGCTGAGTCGACTCGACCAACTCGGTATTCGTCTTTCGATTGATGACTTTGGTACTGGCTACTCCTCGTTGGCTTATCTCAAGGGGCTGCCGGTCTCAGAACTCAAGATAGACAGGTCCTTTGTGGCCGAGGCCATGGCCGATGGGCACAGTGGGACGATTGTGGCCTCGACGATCGATCTGGCGCGTGGCCTTGGACTCAGCGTCGTTGCTGAGGGCGTAGAGGACCGCACCACCTGGGAGTGGCTGGATCAGCTCGGCTGCAACCATATGCAGGGCTTTTACCTCTCTCGGCCACAGCCAGAGGAGGAGTTTCTCCGCTGGGTGCGCCAGTATCAGGCATTGCGTCAAGCTGAGGAACAGGTCACCGAAGGACCGGTCCGGGCAGCGCTTCCAGCGCCACGGACGCGTGAGACGACCTAGCTGGTCACGGTCCGCCCAATGTTGCCTAGTTGATCGACTTACGATCGAACTGAGCAAGGCGTTCTGCTGTTGAATACAGCATCTTCTTCGCTAGTCCGGGTACGTCGTCGAGCAACTCAGAGAGTTCCCGGCGATCGACCACGAGAGCGTTGAGGCTCTCGTCAGCGGTCACCGTTGCCTGGCGTGGACGCTTGAGCAGAACTGCAAGTTCGCCAAAGTAGTCGCCTGGTCCGAGTGTCTTGAGTTTGCGTCCGTTGCGCCGCACTGTTGCAGACCCCGAGAGGATGATCACGAACGAAGACGCGAGAGCGCCCTGTTTCATGATGACCTTGCCTTCTGGAAACGTCACGTCTGTGGTGAGCTTCGCAATCTCGTTGAGGTCTTTCTTGGAGCACTTTTCGAAAAGGGGTACTTCTCGCAGGTGGGCTATGTACGAATCGCGTCGGGCCATGGTGAGACTCTACGCCTTGTCCAAGCTGGAGTCTTCGATTGTCTCTGCAGAACCATTGCGGAACTTGAGCAACACCGCGTTAAGTTCGCCGCCTACGAGCACAATCACCATGAGCAGATAAAGCAGTGTGAGGAACGCAAGCCCGGAGGCGATAGTTGTCAGGACGCTGTTTCCGTCGGAGCTGAGGTTGATGTAGAGACCGAATCCTTTGAGCACGATGGCCCAGCCAGCAGCGGTCAGCAGCGCACCCGGGAGGTCGCTGCGCCATGGAGTTACGTGGTTCGGGGCGCTGTGATACAGCGTGGCGAACGCGGTGATGACCACCGGGAACAGAGTGAGAGCGGGAACGCCCTGGGAGACCGCGTAGACCGCCGCACCGAGACCCACGAGAAGCACGATTGATGTAATGAGGGCCACGAGGCGTTGCTTGGCCCAGTTCCGGGGCTCCTCAAGGTCGTACACGAGATTGAGGGCCCGGATGACGCCGGCGAATGCTCTGGACAGCGCCCACAATGCAAGGGCAAGACCAATGGTGACGAGTCCGAGGCGCTGTTGATCGAATAGCGCATTTACGGTCTCGATCAGCGCCGGAGAGTTCCCGAGGCTTGTCTCGATGTAGTCCAGAGCGTACTGGCGAGCGTCGTTGGCGAGGTTTTCTCCTAGGAACCCTTCACTGAAGCCCAGCAGGGAGACGAAGGCGAGGGTACCGGCCGGTAGCGCAAACACGATGTAGAACGTGACGCCCGCCGCCAGATCGGGTAGATAGTCGGCTTTCACCTCTAGCACGAGGTTGCGAAAGATCGTCCAGGTTGTGCGAATAATACGCCGCGACATTTGGACAGGCTAGGGCACTGATACGCCGGTGCTCGTCCACTGCATCTAGTCTCGATGCCAGTGAAAGAGCAGTCTTTGCCCGAGGTGGGCCCCGGCCCGATTGGCATGTTTGACAGCGGCTTCGGGGGACTCAGCGTTGCCCGGGCTGTCATTGATCTGCTGCCGGGTGAGGACCTGGTCTACTTCGGGGACACCGCCCGGTACCCGTACGGACCGAGGCCCATCGAGCAGGTCGCCGGGTTCGCGCACGAGATTGCTGAGCACCTTGTTGACGCATACGACATCGGACTCCTGGTGGTCGCCTGCAATACGGCTTCGGCGGCTGCCCTCGACAGTCTGCAGAAAGCTCTCGATATTCCAGTTATCGGAGTGCTCAAACCAGGTCTCAAGGCTGCTTTGGATGTAAGCCGGAGCGGCTCAGTAGGGGTCATTGGCACGGTCGCCACTGTGTCCTCAGGCGCCTACCAGCAGGAGGCAGATCTGGTGGGAGCGAAGAGCCTGGTGTGCGCGGCGTGCCCGGGATTTGTTGAGTTTGTGGAACGCGGCAACACCGACAGCGATCAGGTGTATGTGCTGGCCGAACGGTTGCTCGCACCGGTTATTGAAGCCGGAGTCGACACGTTGCTGCTCGGTTGCACGCACTATCCCTATCTCGCGCGTACCATCGGAGAGGTTATGGGCCGTGACGTGGTCCTTGTTTCGTCAGCCGATGAGACAGCGTTCGAGGTCTACCGGGTACTTGGCGACCGCGGCGAGGCGCGCCGAGGCAGCCATACGTTCGTGTCCAGCGGCGATCCGTCCTGGTTCGTTGCTCTGGGCCAGCGTTTGCTTGGTCCAGAGTTGAGTGGTGTAGAGAAGCATATCTGGGAGGATTTGTGAGTCTGAGAGTGACGGTTTTGGGTTCATCTGGGAGCTATGCCGGGCCCGATAACGCCTGCTCCGGCTATTTGGTTCGGTGTGACACGCCAGTTCCTACTGCGGTCTGGGTTGATTGTGGTCCGGGCACGCTCTCTGCGTTGCAGCACCATGTGGACCTCGAGGAACTCGATGCGGTCGTCGTGAGCCATGAACATCCGGATCACTTCGCTGAGCTGCCCGTGTTCGCCAACGCCTGCCGCTGGTTTCTGGAACGGGCCTCGATACCTGTTGCAACTACGGCAGGCGTACTGGAACTTACGCAGAGGCTGGCGAGCGTGTCAGCGGAGGTGTTCGAGACGCAGGTGGTTTCTGCGGGCGAGACCTTTGTTGTTGGCGGGCTGCGATTTAGGTTCTCACAGACGGATCATCCGGTGGAGACGCTGGCCATGCGAATCGAGGGCGACGGGTCGGTCCTGGGTTACACCTCAGACACTGGTTCAAAGTGGCATCCGAGTGAGCTTGGCTCAGACCTTGATCTCCTCATAGCGGAGGCAAGCATGCATGATGGAGGTCCGCCATCGGGCGCGCGTCATCTGAAGGCGAGCGAGGTTGGGCGGGCGGCTCTTGAGGCTGGTTCGAAGCGGCTCGCGATCACCCATGTTCCTCCGGGCTGTGATCCCAGCTTGCATCAGCAGGAGGCCTCTGCGGCCTTCGGCGGAGCAGTCGAGTACTGCGCGCCTGGTGTGACCTTGACGATCTGAGCCCAGATGATTTGGCCTCGGCGTTGCCTTGGCCGTGTGACGCGGCTGCGCGGGCGGGCCATGCTAGTAGCAGTACTGGTAGGCAATGCTTGCTGGTACGTAGTCCAGTTATCGATGATGGGAAATCCTGTGCGCCCAGACGGCCGTAGTAATGACGAGCTTCGTGAGATCACCTTTGAGCGGTCATTCACCGACGCGACAGACGGCTCAGTGCTCGTGAGGTTTGGCCGGACGAAGGTGCTGTGTACCGCGACCGTGAATGAGCGGGTGCCCCGCTGGATGGTTGGCAAAGGTGTGGGTTGGGTAACTGCTGAGTACTCGATGCTTCCGGGTTCAAGCAGCGAGCGGATTCGCCGTGAGTCAAAGGCTGGCAAGCAGAAGGGTCGCACTCTTGAGATCGAGCGTCTCATCGGGAGGGCTTTGCGTTCTGTTGTGGACATGCAGGCCCTTGGTGAGCGCGAAGTCACGATTGATTGTGACGTTTTGCAGGCCGACGGAGGCACGCGGACAGCGTCGATCTGTGGTGGATTTGTGGCTCTATATGACGCCCTGCAGGCGGTTGTGGATCGAGGCGACCTGGAAGTCCATCCTGTACGTGAGGCCTGTGCTGCGATATCTGTTGGACTGCTGCAAGGCGAGGCGCGCCTCGACCTGCCCTACGTCGAAGATGCCAACGCCGATGTGGACATGAACGTCGTAATGACCGAGTCGGGTGGGTTGGTTGAGGTGCAGGGAACCGCCGAGGGCGAGACCTACAGTCGAGCGCAGTTGAATGACCTGCTGGATCTGGCAGAGGGTGGAATTGCAGCCATTGTTGCGATGCAGCGCTCAGTGCTTGGGTTGTCGTGACGCAGCGCCTTGTCTGCGCTTCGGCCAATCCGCACAAGGCCGAGGAGATTGCCGCAATACTGAGCGATTTCGAAGTTCTCGCCCGCCCGGCTGAGCTTCCGGACGTTGTGGAAGATGGCGACACACTGGAGGCCAACGCACGTCTCAAAGCTGTAGCGGTTGGGGAGTACGTCAATGCCGCTGCGGTGGCCGATGACACTGGGCTGGAAGTTGATGCGTTGGGTGGTGAGCCGGGCATCTACTCGGCGCGGTTCGCAGGAGAGGCTGCGAGCTATGAGGACAATGTGCATCACCTGCTGGAACGCATGGAGGGTGTCGTAGACCGGTCGGCGCGCTTCCGCACGGTCGTTGTGATGCGACGGCCAGATGGCTCCGAGGTCGTGGCCGAGGGCTGCGTTGAGGGCACCATCGCCGTGCGACCGCAGGGTGCTGGTGGGTTCGGCTATGACCCCGTCTTCTTGCCCGCTGAGGCGCAAGGCAGGAGCTTTGCGGAGATGAGCGCTGCCGAGAAGCATGCAATCTCACATCGCGGTCGTGCCCTACGCGCAATGGCTGCACGCCTCGGCGAAGTGGATTACCAGTAGCGCAGGTCGATCGGCCACTGCTCAAGGACCTCGTCGCCATCCACGAGGCTCGCATACGGGTGTTTCGCGATCGTGGGGTCAATGTGGGCTGGCACGATGCGGATGCGGTCGCCGACCTTGGTTGGCTTGTCGGGCGCGTAGGTGAGGTGCTCGTCAGAGAAGAACCAGGTGCTGCCGGACTCGGTGTGTGAGTCGCCGTGGTCCATAGCCAGAGCCTTGAGCCCTACGTCGGCTACGGCCCATTTCTTGGCCACGGAGATCACGGTGGCATCGACGAACAGTGCCTGAGTAAACGGCAGGTCGCTAAGGCCACCGTAGGCCGAATCCATCAGCACGTAGCTGCCTGCCTGGATCTCTGTGGCGGCGGTGTTGACCGCGTAGGTGCCAGTGCCCCCGGCGCTGATCAGTTCGCCGCCTACGTCCCTGTGGGCGACGAGGAGCAGCTCCATGGACTCTGCAACCTTCTCGCGCCGTTCCTGCTCGTCAGGCAGCGCGACGAGGTGGCCCTCGTAGCCCATTACGCCCCTGACAGTGAGCTGGCTAGCACTCGCGAGTTCGGCCAGTGTGCCAGCGTCTGCGGGTTCAACGCCGCAGCGCGGCAAGCCTACGGCGATGTCGATGATGACCTGCTTGATGCCGGCGGTGGCTGCGGCTGCGATTGTTTCTGGGGAGTCCACGGCCACCGTCACATTGCCACCGCAACGAGCCATGGCGCTGAGTCGTTGCGTATCGACGGTCTCGTTCGCGAGCAGTAGATCGTCCCCGAGGCCAGCGTCTGCCATGCCCAGAACCTCGGCGGGGGTCGCACAGGTGAAGCCATGATGTCCCTGCGCAGCTTGTTGTTTGGCCAGCGCCGTCATCTTGTGGGCTTTGACATGTGGTCGCAACCGCGGACCGGGCAGCGCCTGGGCCATGATCTCAAGGTTTGAGGCCATCACCCCCGCGTCGATGATCAGAGCCGGTGTGGGGAGATCGTGTACGCGCATCGCTCGGTTCTACCTGGGGTCTGGCGCGCGTGGGCGCGGGTGGTGGTTCGTTTGTGCGAGCGGGGGGACTCGAACCCCCACAGCCTTTCGACTACTGGGTCCTAAACCCAGCGCGTCTACCAATTCCGCCACGCTCGCGTGAACATAGAAGCTACAGCCCGCGTTAGCGTCTTGGAATCACATTGATGTCAAGGAGCAAGTCGTGACAATCGAGACTGTTGGAGTCGTGGGCTGCGGCCTGATGGGCGCGGGCATCGCCGAAGTTTGCGCCACGCACGGACTGGACGTGACCGTTGTCGAGGCGGATATCGCTGCCTTGGAGGCGGGTCAGCACCGCATCTCGAAATCTCTTGCTCGCGCGGTGTCCCGCGGCAAGCTCAGCGACGAGGCGGTCGCTGCTGCCAAGAGCCGGCTGCATTTCACGACCGATCTGGATGAGATGGCTGATCGTCAGCTGGTGATCGAGGCGATTATTGAGGCCGAGGGCCCAAAGGTCGCCCTGTTTAAACAGCTGGATCAGATCGTTGAGGCTGACGACGCAATCCTCGCGAGCAATACAAGTTCAATACCCGTGATGAAGCTGGCTATGGCGACACGGCGGCCCGAGAATGTGATTGGCATCCATTTTTTCAATCCGGTGCCAGTCATGAAGCTGGTCGAGATGGTGACGTCGCTGCTGACCTCTGAGGAGAC
Source organism: uncultured Acidimicrobiales bacterium (assembly GCA_964446225.1). GTDB lineage: Bacteria > Actinomycetota > Acidimicrobiia > Acidimicrobiales > Poriferisodalaceae > CAYUOD01. The sequence goes on from CAYUOD010000029.1 coordinate 9,102, forward strand.
AGCAGAGAAGGCCAAGGCCTTCGCGGTGGGTCAGCTGGGCAAACGGGCTGTGGCCTCGCAGGACCGGGCTGGATTCGTGGTCAATGCGCTACTCATTCCCTACCTGCTCTCTGGGATTCGTATGTTGGAGTCCGGCTTTGCAAGCGCAGAGGATATCGACGACGGCATGGTCCTGGGCTGCAACCACCCCATGGGTCCCCTTGCCCTGACTGACCTGATTGGCCTTGATACCACCAGGGCCGTGGCCGAGTCGTTGTACGACGAGTTCAAAGAGCAGCTGTACGCACCCCCACCTCTGCTTCTACGGATGGTTGAGGCTGGACTTCTGGGTCGCAAGGCCGGTCGCGGGTTCTACGACTACCACTGAATTCTTGCCACCGCGTGTCGAGATGCAAGCGGTACCCTTCTTGAGACAACGTTGACACTTAGAGGAGCCTGATGTCCGATCAATACCCAGTTGCTGGCCCGTCGCTGAAGAGCGACCATTTTGATGTATTTGGTCAACTCCTGAACGATCGCATCCTCATTCTGGGGAGCGAGGTCAGTGATGACATCGCCAACCGACTCGCTGCTCAGATGCTCTATCTCGAGGGCCAGGATTCTGACAAGGACATCTGGCTTTATATCAACTCGCCCGGTGGGTCGGTCATGGCTGGAATGGCCATCTACGACACGATGCAGTTTGTGGGCTGCGACGTAGCAACCATCTGCATGGGTATGGGGGCATCGATGGGTCAGTTCCTGTTGTCCTCAGGTGAACCTGGGAAGCGCTATTCGTTGCCACATGCACGCATCATGATGCATCAGCCGTCTGCTGGTTTGCAGGGGCAGGCATCCGATATTGCGATTCAGGCAGAGCAGCACAGTTTCACGAAGAAGCTGATGGCTCAGATGATCGCCGACCAGACCGGTCAGACGTTCGAGCAGATCACTGCGGATTCTGAGCGCGACCGATGGTTTACCGCGGTTGAGGCCAAGGACTACGGCATTGTGGATCACGTCATTGTGCGGCGTGGAGAGATGCTGTGACGAACGCCGAGCAGAGTGCCCGCATGTCAGCCGTAACGACAACTACCGGTACTTTCGATGTGCTCGGTCAGCTCATGCAGGACCGTATCGTCATTCTTGGCAGCGAGGTGAACGACGATGTCGCGAACCTTCTCGCTGCTCAGATGCTGTTCCTTGAGGGTCAGGATTCTGACAAGGATATCTGGCTTTACATCAACTCGCCCGGTGGGTCGGTCATGGCTGGCATGGCCATCTACGACACGATGCAGTTTGTGGGCTGCGACGTTGCAACGATTTGTTTGGGACTTGGTGCCTCGATGGGTCAGTTCCTTTTGGCAGCTGGCGCGCCGGGGAAGCGTTATTCGCTGCCTCACGCACGCATCATGATGCACCAGGGGTCAGCGGGCCTTCAGGGCCAGGCCTCCGACATTGCGATTCAGGCAGAGCAGCACAGTTTCACGAAGAAGCTCATGGCTCAGCTCACAGCAGACCAGACCGGTCAGACCGTGGAGACAATCACCGAGGACTCAGAGCGCGACCGGTGGTTCACCGCCACAGAGGCCAAGGATTACGGGATTGTGGATCACGTCATTGTTCGCCGGGGCGAACTTCTCTAGCTCGTTACCGGCGTAGTCGTGTCAGCGCCTGCACCGGGCAGCGGACTCGCCAACGTGAGGCCGCACTCATTGCGAGCGTAGGCAGATACACGAGCGGTTGCTGCTTGCAGTCCCTGGGTGTTCTCAACGACTTGTTGGATCGCCGCGATTTCGGCCATACGTTCGCCGTTCGCTCGTTCTTTTGCGTCTCTGATGTCGGTCATGAAGTCGCGCAGCTTGATGAGATCACTCTTGATGGGCTTTGGCGCGATCTCCTGCATCTCATCGAACAGATCGACGTACAGTGTCATATTTTGTGCCACCTCGACCGGGTCGTCGAGGGGGACAAGTTGCGTTCCGACGCTGAGATCCACCGAGTCTGCAAGTAGCTCACAGAGAGCCTCAGGATCTGAGGTGTTGTTCGAGCAAGCCGCGATGAGGAGAGCCGCGACGAGGGTCAGCTGGAGCGTTCGCATGATGCCTAGACGCTAGTCAATATCTTGGCGCCGTCGAGTTCGCCCGGAGATCATGCACAAGCGCGCTGTAGGCCGTAGGGTGATGGCGCAGAGATCCACGAAAGGACCCCCATGAAGGTCATTGTCGCGACAGATGGCAGCCTGAACGCGAAGAAGGCGGCCAAGTTTGGTGCCGCGCTCGCTGGCGAAGCAGGCGAGGTCATCGTGCTCACCGTCGTAGAGGTACCTCGACAACTCCTTGACGCTATGCGTTCCGCTAGCGGCGCCGGGTCTGAGCATGTGATTCTCTCGAACGTGGGATACGGCGAGGCCACTGAAGGGCAGCTGAATCCCAAAAGCTGGATTGGCGACGATGCAGTGATTGCGCGCTATATCGACGATCAGCGTGAGGCGCGAACTGGCGCCCTGGCGGCTGAGCTGGGCAAGCTTGGTGTCAAGAACGTGCGCACGATCTGTAGAGACAGCGAGACGGTCGCCACAGAGATCGTCAACGTCGCGGAGTCTGAGGATGCCGATGTGATCTGCATCGGAACACTTGGGCTTGGTCGCTTCGAAGGGCTCCTTGGTTCGATCTCGACGAAGATCGCTCGTGGGGCCAAGTGCTCGGTGTTGCTCGTCCGCTAGTAGCGGGCTGCTGCGTTGGCCGGCCTAGGCCGTTTGTGCAGCTTCGGCGCGAGACCGCAGGTCAGATACCGCATGCTTGAGGCCGTTCGGATCTTTGAACAGCGCTGACCCTGCTACGAGTACGTTCGCTCCAGCTGCAGCGGCACCGGCAACGGTGTCCTGTCCAATACCGCCGTCGACCTCGATGTCGATGTCGTGATTGTGTTCAAGCACCAGAGAGCGCACCTGGGCGAGCTTGGCTTCCATGGCTGGCAGGTAGGACTGACCGCCGAAGCCCGGATTGATGGTCATCACGAGCACCATGTCGATCATGTCCATGATGTTTTCTATGGCTGCCACAGGTGTCGCTGGATTCAAGGCCACCGCACTCTGCTTCCCGGCGTCTCGAATCTTGGCGAGCGCACGATGCAGGTGGGGGCAGGTCTCGGCATGAAGAATGATCACATCGCAGCCCGCCTCGAAGTAGCGCTCGAGCAGATCCTCTGGCCGCTCGACCATGAGGTGAGCCTCGAAGGGTAGATCGGTGAGCCCGCGACACGAAGCTATGGTGGCCGGTCCGAACGTGAGGTTGGGTACGAAGTGTCCGTCCATCACGTCCCACTGGATGCGATCAACGCCGGCATCGGCGAGGTCGGTAACGGCCTCCCCGAGACGACTAAAGTCTGCTGGCAGCACGCTGGGAACGATCTCGATCTTGCGTGCATCTGCCATGGAGGACTCCTGTGAGGCTGGTGGCGGGACTATCCCGCCACGGCCCGTATCGTAGAGCGCTGTGAGCGCTTCGTCTGTACCTGTGACCCTACGCCTTGAGTATCCCGTGGCGGGAGGAGCGATGCTGGCCCGCGAGCCCGACGGCCGCGTCGTGTTTGTCCATGGTGGACTGCCCGGAGAAGAGGTGACTGTCGAATTCACCAAACAGAAGAAGGACTTTGCCGAGGCGCTTGTGTTGAACGTGAGCGAAGCCTCTGGCGAGAGGCGCCGACCGCCCTGTGAGGCGGTCGCTCGAGGCTGTGGCGGTTGCGGGTGGCAGCACGCCAGCTCTGATCTCCAAGAGCAGATGAGGTTGACGATTGTGCGAGAGGCGCTCACACGCCTCGGTGGGATTCAGGGTCCAGAAGTTGTGCTCGCTGGAACCTCAGGTCCCCGTACGACGGTTCGCATGGCTTTCAGTGGCTCGCGGATCGGGTTCCGGGAGCAACGCAGTAACACGGTCGTACCCATTGAGACCTGTCTCGTGGCTCACCCCCGAATTAACGAAATGATCCGAGAGGGATCGTTTCAGAGCGCCAAGGAGTTCACCCTACGAGTAGGTGCCAATACGGGTGAGGCTCTGGTTGTCTGTAGCCCACGTGTGGCAGGGACCGTGGTCCCGGACGCGTACGTGGTTGGTACCGATGTGCTGAAACAGGGTAAGCGGGCCTGGTTCCATGAAGAGGTGGCTGGCAGGCGCTGGCGGATTTCGGCCCGGTCCTTCTTCCAGTCGAGTCCGTCAACAGCAGAGTTGCTTGTCAGGCTTGTCCGTGACGCCGTGGATTCCTCAAGTGAGAGCCAGAGCGTGCTCGATCTCTATGGCGGTGTCGGACTGTTCAGCGGCAGCGTTGGTTCAGACCGCGACGTGACGCTCGTGGAATGGAACAAGAGCTCGGTCGCAGACGCCCGCATCAATCTCTCAGAGCTCAAGAGCTGCGAGGTGGTGCGCAGCGACGTCAATGGATATCGGGCCTCAAAGGCCGACGTTGTCGTCGCTGATCCGCCCCGTACGGGCATGAGGAGTAGCGGGGTGCAGGTCGTTCGCGCTGCCGATCCGTCCACCGTTGTTCTCATCAGCTGTGACGCCGGGCCTCTTGGACGAGATGCGAAGTTGCTTGGGGAGGCAGGTTACAGATTTGAGCGGGCAGCACTGATCAACGCGTTCCCTCACACCCCCCACGTCGAGGTTGTGAGTGTCTTTAGGCGTGAGGCAGCTTCGACCCAGGCCTGAACGAATCGAGTTCAAGGTCTGCGGCAGCCTGCGGTCGAGCGAGCAGGAAACCTTGTGCATACAAGACACCGAGTCCGCCGAGGGTATCGAGTTGCTCCTGAGTTTCGACTCCCTTTACTACAGCCGCAGCGCCGAGTTCCTCGCTGTGTTCCAGTACTGAGCGCAGCCGCTGCGCCCCCTCAAGCGTGTCGAGGTCGCTCACGAAACGGGGGTCGAGCTTGTGACGCTGAAAGCCGATTCGCCGCACGCATTCCAGTTGGAGCGTGGCTTCGTCCACGTTGTCCAAGGCGAGACTGATACCGGATGCACGAAGTTCCTGCAGCAGCCTGACGGTGTCTGGCTGGCAATCCGTGAGCGCCGCCGCAGGTATGTCCAGACCGATGCGATTCGCCTCAAGACCGTGCGCTGAGAGTTTCATGAGGAGTGTGTTGTGGAAGCCGGGCAGAGCCAGCTGACCTGGAGATACGTTGATAGAGACCCAGGGCACGGCGCACTCGGAGGCCTGCCATTTGACCAGGTCACTGCATGCAATGTCCATGACCTGACCAACAAGATCCTGTGCGAGGTCGGCTCGCTCTGCGGCCGGGATGATATCCATGGGCGGCACCCAGCCCTGCTCACGGTCGATCCAGCGAAGGTAGGCCTCTACTGATACCCACCGAGATGTGGCGAG